>JABMRP010001146.1 GCA_013202535.1 Planctomycetota bacterium | reverse complement strand
GTCCACAAGCTGGCGACGCGGACTCTGGAGTTGAGCGGCCGGAAGATTCGCATCACGGCCATGGCCAAAGGCGCCGGGATGATCGGCCCCAACATGGCCACCATGCTGGGGCTCGTATTGACCGACGCACCGCTCGATCCGGAGACTGCCCAGTCGCTGCTTTCGTCGGCCGCCGGCAAGAGCTTCAACTGCATCAGCGTCGAAGGCCATACCAGCACCAACGACACGGTGCTGCTTTTGGCCAGCGGTGCGGCCGGCGGCGAGCCGCTTGTCGGCGACGAGGCGGCGGCGATGGGCGCGGCGCTGGAGGAAACGTGCATCGAGTTGGCCCGGCTGATTCCCGCCGACGGTGAAGGGGCCACGCACCTGATCACGATCGACGTGTTGGCAGCCGCCAACCGGGCCGATGCCGTGCAAATCGCTAGAACCATCGCAGACAGTCCCCTGGTCAAGACGGCGGTGGCCGGCGCCGATCCCAATTGGGGGAGAATTGTCTCGGCCGCCGGCTATTCCGGCGTCACCTTCGATCCCCGTGGGGTAAGTTTGCGTGTCAACGGAGTGTTGCTCTACCAGGGCGGAACTCCCACCGATTTCGACGCCCGGGCCGTTTCCGAGTCGATCCGTGACAACCGCGACACGCTCGTCGAATTGCAGTTGACCGAGGGAGACGCGTCCGCGCGATTCTGGACCTCGGACCTCACTGCCGAATACGTCCGCATCAACGCCGATTACCATACATGAGCGTACCCCTGCACCGACTCCGACTCGGACTGGCCACCTTGGGCGCCATCTTCGTGGTCGCCGTGGCCGGATACTGCGTCGCGGGGTGGGATGTCGTCGACGCCATCTACATGACGGTGATCACGCTGTCGACGGTCGGTTTTCGGGAGGTGGCGCCGCTGGGGTGGGAGTTGAAGCTCTTTACGTCGCTGATTATCGTTTTCGGCGTGTCCGTTGCCGTCTATATCGGAGGAGGGTTCGTCCAAATGGTGGCCGAAGGAGAAATCGCCAAGGCAATGGGGCTGCGACGCGCGACGCGCGAAATCGAACGCCTCACCAATCACATCATCATCTGCGGATTCGGCCGGATGGGAGAAGTGCTGGCCGGCGAGTTGCACCGCCTGGGAACCAAGTTCGTGGTGGTCGAGGACGAATCCGAACGCATCGCCCATGCCACGTCGCTGGGCTATCTGGCCCTGTTGGGCGACGCGACCGAGGAGGACGCCCTGCTGGAGGCCCACGTGGTCGACGCCAAGACCGTCGTCACGACGCTGCCCAGCGATGCCGACAACGTGTTCATCACCCTCACCTCGCGCAACCTCAAGCCCGATCTGCAGATTATCGCCCGGGGCGAGTTCCCCTCGACCGAGAAGAAGTTGATCCAAGCGGGGGCCGATCGGGTGGTCCTTCCTGCCGCCACGGGGGCGATGCGCATGGCCGCGCTGATTACCCGGCCCTCGATCGTCGAACTGATCGAGGTCGTCGCCGGGCGGACCATATCCGAAGTGGAAACCGACGAGTTGACCATTCCGCCGAACAGCCCCCTGGTCGGCGTCTCGGTCCGCGATTCGGAAACCCGGAGCCGCCACGGCCTGTTGATCGTGGCCATCGGGCGACCCGACGGTGCCTTTCAGTTCAACCCCGATGCCGACACGATCTTTGAAGCCGGCCACCGTATCATCGTCATGGGCCGGTCCGCGGATCTCCGCAGTTTCTGTAGCAAATACGGGATTTGATTCTCCCCCCTATGGTACGATGGGCCTCCGAGCCCATCGATCGGGGGTATCGACGGCCTCAAAGGGCCATCCTACACAAGTACCGAACGTGTTGCCAAACGGTTTCGGCAAATGTCTGCGCATATTGTGAACCCGGGGCGTAATTGGTAATCTGGTTCGCATGAGCCTCGACGCCTTGTCGGCAAGGCTCACCCCATGCGGGGTCAGGCCGGCGCCGACCACCCGTTCGACAAGAGAAGAGACAGCCGTGGCATTCGTTCTGCCATTCGAGGCCGAGATTAGGGCCCTTGATGACCAACTCGCTGAGCTTCCGGAAACGGATCCGGATTGTGCGGACCTTCGGGCGCGACTCCAAGCGTGCGAGCGCGAGGTCTATCCGAGCCTCAGCGCCTACGACGCCTTCCTGCTCTCCGGCAGCCCCCTGCGACCCAAGACACTCGACTATATTCGGCACATCTTCCGCGACGTACGTCTCTACCAGAATTCGGACTGCCCCGAGGACCACCTCGTGGTCGCCGGCGAGGGCAAGATCGAACTCGACGGAAACCTCGTCGACGTGATGATCATCGGCCAGCAGACCGGGCCCTCTTCGCGCGCCGAAGATCTGATCGAGTTGCCGGCCTCGGAGTATCAGCGATGGAACCAGGGGATGAGCTTCCCGGACGGCTATCGCAAGGCCGTCTACGCCATGGAGTTGGCCGAGCGGCGGGGATGGCCCGTCGTCGTGTTCGTTGACACGCCGGGCGCCGATCCCTCGGAGCGTTCCGAGGAGCAAGGCCAGGCGTTTGCGATCAACGAAGCGATCCACAAGACCACCTCGCTGAAGACGCCGAGCCTTTCGTACATCATCAGCCAGGGTGCCAGCGGCGGGGCGATCGCCGTCACGGCCACCAACCGGACGATCATCAACCAGTACGCGACCTACATGCTCATCAGTCCCGGCGGCTGTGCCTCGATTCTATTTCGCAACCGGAGTCCGGAGTCGATCCGCGAGGCAGCCCGTGGGCTCCATCTCACCTCGGCCGATGCGCTGGCGCAACACACCGTCGATGAAGTGATCCCCGAGGGACTACACCCGGGCCATCGCTATCAGGGCGAACTTCTGGACAAAGGCAAATGGGCCGTCGAGCGGAATCTGGCGCAACTCCTGCACCTGCGCGGCGAGCAGGCCGAACACGTTCGCCGGGCGAAATTCTCGGCGATGGGTAACTGGGGGGAGTCGAGTGAATCGCGGCAGCCCGACGCGCTGGCCAAGCGAGCGAGCCAACAGGAACAAGTTTTCAACCGGCTGCTCAACGCGCTGGCCGACTATTTTGCCGATCGCGCGGGAAAAAACGGGCGATCACTCGAGGGTGATGCCGCGGCAACGGACCACGCCGAGGCTCGCCGACAAGTCGCACAAATGATCTACGCGGCCGAGCACGCCGATGCCGCGTATATGCACGACATTCTCGACGTCGACGTTCGTGTTCTGAACAAGACCCAATGGGCCCGGGTCCACGACCACCTATTGGAACGCCGTTACGGGCATCCCGACGGAGCCGACTCCGTTCATCCCAACGGCGCACGGGCCGTCTACCGGCGACAGCATCCCGTCTGCTGGATCCGCCAACTGACCGACGATGGGTCGTTTCGCGAATTCACCGAAACGTTGCGCTACTGCTCGATCGACCAACTCCAGTTTCCCGGCTACGAGAAAGCTCTGGCACGCGGGATCGAAGAGACCGGACTCGAAACGGGGTTGATTACCGGTACGGCCCGGATCGGCGACTTCGAGACCGTGTTGGTCGTCAATAACTTCGGCCTGGTGGGAAGCAGCTTGTGTGACGAAATCGGCGAGAAGTTGCGATTCGCGGCCGGGCAAGCCCTGCGGAGGCGCATACCGCTGGTCTCGGTGGTACTGGGTGGCGGCGCGCGGATGCAGGAAGGAACGCCTTCGATGCACTGCAACATCCCCAAGATCCATCACGCGCTGAACGAGTTGGAGGAGGCCGGCGTGCCGCACATCTCGGTCGTCTGCGATCCGACGCTTGGCGGCACGGCGATCAGCTACGGCCTGCGCGGCGATTATATGATCGTGGTCGAAGGCTCGGCCAACATCGGCTTCTCCGGCAAGCGCGTCGTCGAGCAATTCCAGCGGCACGCCGTGGCACCCGACTTCCAGAACGCGGCGTGGCTCTTGCATCGCAAGTTTGTCGACCAGTGCATCACCACCGACCACCTGCGCGATCGACTGATCGAGTTGCTAAAGCACGTAGCCGGCGGCGGACGCCTTGCCGATCTGCGAACGCGCACCGCACGCACCTGGTCGCCCAAGGAAGTCGTCCCGCTGGATTGCCCGGCCGTATAGTGGCCCACCAGCATCACGGTTTGCTTGTCCCACCGTACGTGTGACATGCGGGCTGACCCTCACCGTCGCCGCTGCCGCCGGTACTGCCGGGGCGAGATGCCCTCGACCCGGGTGAAGGTCTTGCCCATCTGCTTGCCGTCGATGAAGCCCGACTGCCGCGCGACGGTCTTGATCGGCACGTCGGTTTCGACGAGTTGCCGTTTGACTCGCTCGATCCGGAGCGTCAGCGGGGGCGGGAAAGACGGCCTCGCTGACGCTTCGGGTTACAAAATCAAGAGCCCAAAGGGAGAGGGATTACCCGCCCTGGCTCATCTCGTAGAGGAAGATTCCCGCCGCTACGCCCAGATTCAGCGAATCGCTGCCCGGCTGCATGGGGATGGTGATCTGCCGGTCGCACAGCGCAAGCCACGGATCGTCGAGCCCCTCGAACTCGCTGCCCAACAGCAGGGCGGTGCGCGACGGCCATGAAAAGCCGCGAAGCGGTTCGGCCCGAGCGTCCACCACCGTGGCCACCGGCCGCACATTGCAGTGGTCCCTGAGATGTCGCAGGTCGGCGGCCAGATCGGTCGGATGGACCGTCGGCACGCGGAGCACGCCGCCCATCGACAGTCGCAGACAGCGGCGCGACAGCGGATCGGCACAGTGCGGGCCGAGCAACACGCCGTCGATGCCCAACGCGGCGGCCGAGCGGAAGATCAGCCCCAGATTCTCGCCGTTGGCCACGCGAGGACAGACGACCAGATTCCATCGCCGCCGGTCGTCGAGCCGGGCGGTCAATCGATCGAGTGTCATCGGGCGGTCGCGTCGTCCGGCGGCCAACACCCCCCGGTGAAACTTATAGCCGACGACCTCCCGCAACAACGCCTCCGGGGCCACGTAAAGCGGCACCTCATCGGTCAATCGGGCCGCATACTCGGCCGCGAGTTCCTCGGAAGCGAACACCGACTCCACCGCAAACGGGCTGTCCAGCAACCGGTCGACCAGTAGCCGCCCCTCGGCCACGAACAGACTCTCCCCCCGCAATGCCCGGTCTTTCATCCCCCGGTATGCCGCCACGCGAGGATCGTCGATCAAGTCGATTGGCTGCACAGACAGGCCTCCCGGTTACCAGTACGACGGCGAGCAGGGCCCAGTATGGCTTGTGGCGATTCGGGCGTCAATTTCTTGGGCGGTTCGTTTTAATGGGGCAGTTTTGGTACATTCCTGGGAAAAATGTTCATCTTTGGTTACAATGGATGAAGGAACCCACACGGTCGCCCATCCCCGGGAAAAGCGTTCGGAATCCGGGGAATTGTGGTTGGAATTGCCGGCGGGAGCCCGTAAACCGGCCGGTTTGTGGCCATTCGGCGCGCTGTTTGCTTTGCAGGAGTGTTTGCGGGGATCCGACCGATACCCCCCCGCGCGAGCCGTTCCCCTACTCGCCCAGATACTTGCAACCCCCGATTCGCACCATGGCAAAACGACGTTTGCGAGGAAGTGCCGGTCCGCGGCCCGCTGGACTGAAACACGGACACCCTTATCGGCGACCGCGCGTCGAGGCACTCGAGCCGAGACTGGTACTGGCCGCTCCCACGTTGGCGGGGCTGGACACCGACGTCGTGCTCCTGGCCGGTTCTCCGTTGCATTTTGCGCTGGACGGCTACGATGAGGACAGCGATTTCTTGACGTACGACGTCAGCGTTTCTTCGGCCACGTCCGGTCTGCTTCTGGAGACGGACGTCCCCGACGACGATCCGAGCCTGCGAAATCAGAGTCTGCGAATGTCGGTCGCCGGTTACGACGACGATATGATATTTGAACTGTTCGAGGGCCGAGCCCCCGTGACGACGGCCAGGATCATCGAACTGGCCAAGATCGGCTTCTACGACAATCTGACCTTCCACCGGATCATCAAGGATTTCATGATCCAAGGTGGCGACCCGGACGGCGACGGAACCGGCGGATCGGGCACGGTCTTTGACGATGAGTTTAACGACGAACTGCTGCACACCTCCGCGGGCGTGCTCTCGATGGCCAACAGCGGGCCCAATTCCAACGACTCGCAGTTCTTCATTACCGACGGTCCGACACGGCATCTCGATGGCAGGCATACCGTTTTCGGTTTCTTGACCGAAGGCGAGTTGGTCCGGCAGAGCATTGAAAACGTAACGACCATTTACGCTGATGTTGATGGTGACGGTGATGATGATAATACCGGGCGGCCGGTGACTCCCGTGGTGATCGAGTCGATGGTGGTTTTCGACGACATCGAGAACGGCGTGCTGAGGCTCTCGGCGCCGGTGGGAAGTTCCGGCGAGGCGGACGTCACCGTGACGGTCGACGACGGCAACGGCGGCACGGATTTCAAAACGTTCCACGTGACCGTTCTCGACCCACCCCAATGGAGCGCGATCGAACCGGTCGTCACCGCGGCCGACACGCCGGTGACCGTCGACGTTCCGTACGTCGGCGTGTCCGAGGAAATCACCGAATTCCGGGGGACCGAAGCACCGAAGAACGACGATCTCGACGTTAGCACGAGCCTCTACAGTGGCACGACGATCGTCACGCCGAGCAATGGACTAGTCGGCGTCGAGGGAATGTACGTCACGGCCAGCGCGATGGACGGCTATCTCTGGTACGACCAACACGTGCCCGTCTACGTCCATCCAGGCGCGCCGCAAAGCGTCCAACTGGCCGTCGGCTCCGATACGGGCGCCAGCGACAGCGACGGCGTCACAAAGTGGAACAACACGGCGGGCAACGCGTTTCAAGTCGTCGTCACCGATGTCCTGCCCGGCAGTCGCGTGACGCTGTTTGCCGACGGCGTTGTCGAGCCGATCGGAGAGGCGCTGGCCACGGGAACCACCGTAACGATCACCACCAATGGAACGGTTCCGCTGGCCAATGGGACACACTCGATCACGGCCGTGCAGACGCTCGTCGATCAGGTGGTCAACATCGGCGATTATCAGGGCGTGATCGATCTGGCCAGCGATCCGTCGACGGCGCTGACGATCACCGTCGACGCCACGGCACCGGCCTTCCTCACTCCGCCGCCGGTCGTCGCCACCGAACACACCCGCTACGTTTACGACGTGCAGACCGACGACGACCCGGGCGGTGTTTCTTACGCGTTGCTTGCCGGCCCCGGCGGCATGACCGTCGATGGGCAGACGGGCGAGGTCGCTTGGACCCCCGGCGAGGATCAGGGCGGGCAGAGTTTCGTGGTCAACGTTTGGGCAACCAACACGGCCGGACTGTCGGCGGTTTTGGGTTATGCGATCGAAGTCGAAGAGACCAACGACCCGCCGGTCGTCGCCGAGATACCCCAGCAGTTTATCGTACCGGGCGAAACCTTCGAGCTGACGGTCGAGGCGGTCGATCCGGATGTGCCCGCCGTGAAGCTCGATTTCAGCCTGGAAGAAGGGGCTCCGGCGGGTGCAACCATCGACGACGACACGGGCCGGATCACCTGGGCGGTGTCCGAGGATCAGCCGTACGGTCGCGTTGACCTACCCGTTCGGATTACCGAACTGGCCGAGCCGGGACTGCCGGCGGCGAGCGTGGTCGTGGTGGTCGAGGTGCGGGTGGTCCAGTACCGGACCACGACGCTCCAGGCGATCTTCGCGGCCATCGAGGCGGGTGATTTCGTCGCGCCGCCGGAAAACGCGCTACCGGATGACTTGCCAATCGCTACGCAGCCCATCGATGCCGCCCTGGCGGATGAACCCGCTCCCGGCAAGAAGACCTCGCTGGACGGTTCGGAAGACTCTCCGCACTGGGCGTATCTCTTCGACCAGTTTGCCTCCGGCACGTTCGACCTGGAGAATCTCTTCGGCACGACGATCGGGCGCAGCAGCGGCGGCAGTGTTGCGGCGGAAGCTTCCACGCCCGAGGGTCCGTCGGCCGAAGACGCTCCGTCGGGTCAAAGCGGAGCGGCGCGTACCACGGGCCAGCAAGCCCGGGCCGATCACGCGGCCCCCTCCGACACGCGCGTCGCCGACGCCGCCCTGGCGATGATGCTCGAAGAAGCGGCCAGTGCCGAAGAAGAAGCGGCATAGAGCAACGTCAACCAAGCCCAGGGGTAGCATCGCTCGGGTCCGCACTGACGCACACACCCGACCACACTCGCTCCCGACCCGCCGGATGCGACCGGTGGGTCTGGTCGGATCTCTTCGGTCCGGGCCCATGCACTGGCCCGTTCATCGCACCCATTCATGGCCGAGGAATCGCGGCAGTTCGCCGCCGAAGATGGGGCCTGCTTCGGAGGGAATACGGGACAGGTCCGATCATTGACATGCCGGGTAATCTCCAGTAGTCTTCGGTCAAGCTTTGCAGTGCCCGAATCGCGCGTTGGCGGAATCGTAACGGCAGGCACCGATGCGGAGGACGTTAGTGACGTGGATCCCATTTACATGCCCGACGGCCGGATCGCCCCGAATCTGTTTTCCCGGTGAGGCTATGTCGCTTGAATGCAGGATCGTTGGCGCAAGGTACTTTAGAGACAACTCTGAAAGACCTTTCTGAAATGATGCCCGTATATGGCATAGGTGATCGCCTGGGGTAGCAGTCTGGGCCGTCTGAAAAGAGACCAGAGAACGAGCCTCCAGTAATGGGCGCGTTCCTTGTCCCATATACCAAGGGACCACATCGATTTGAAAAGGGCGCCGGCATAGCCGAAATGAAAGCGGATATGGCCCGGATGGAAGTGAAAGGGCTTCTTTTCCAGCGGTCTGTACTCTCTCAGGAAACACTTCACCCGGTCATAATAAGGCTTCGCCGAATAGATTCCGCTGATGATCTTCCGGTAGCCCATGGCGAGTGTTTCACGTCCCATTTTCGGGACAATGTTCGTTGTGAAATCCGTGTTGTCCCCCGAATCCGCCTCCAACAAGCGGCCCTCTTCCGCCATACGCCGATAGAGCCTGGTTCCCCGTGGCGCATTCAGTATTCCGACCATCGCGGTGATGATGCGGCTTCTCTGGATGAAATCGATCTGTCTCTGGAAAATTGAGTGGGAGTCATGGTCGAACCCCACGATGAAGCCTCCCCGTACCTCTAAACCGGACCTCTGGATCTTCTTGACACAGGCAACCAGATCACGATTCTTGTTCTGGGATTTGCCGCACTCGGCAAGACATTCCTCGTCCGGCGTCTCGATCCCGACAAAAACCCCGTCGAACCCGGCCCGGACCATCAGTTGCATCAACTCTTCGTGGTCGGAGATATTGATAGAGACCTCGGTGGAGAAGACAAAGGGGTGTTTTCGCTGCTCCATCCAGTCCACGAGCGCTGGGAGGATGTCCCGCCGGAGTTTCTCCTTGTTCCCAATAAAATTGTCATCAACAAAGAACACGCAGCCCCGCCACCCGGTGGCGTAAAGGCCGTCAAGTTCTTTCAGTATTTGTTCCTTCGTCTTGGTCCGTACCTTTTGGCCATAGAGGACGGCGATGTCACAAAACTCGCAGTCGAACGGACAGCCGCGGGAATACTGAATGTTCATGGAAACATATTTACTCATGGGCGCGAGGTCCCAACGAGGAATCGGCGTCTCCCGCAGGTCGGTGAATTCCTCGGAGGCATAAACTTTCCTGGCGGCGCCTCTCTTGATGTCGGCCAGAAAAGGAGGAAGCGTTATCTCCGCTTCATTGAGCACGAAATGATCGATTCCTTCAAAATCTTCGTGGGCGGTCGTGAAGAGCGGGCCCCCGGCCACGATCTTGACGCCCATTTTTTTGCACCTGCCGACGATCTTCTTGACGGACTCCTTCTGGACCACCATGGCGCTGATGAATACGTAATCGGCCCACTCAAGGTCCTTGTCCGCCAATGCCTCCACGTTCATGTCCTTGAATCTCTTGTCCCACTCCTGGGGAAGCATGGCCGCTACGGTCAGCAATCCAAGCGGCGGATGCATAGCCTTCTTGGAAATGAACTTCAACGCGTGCTTGAAACTCCAGAACGTGTCCGGGCATTCGGGGTATACAAGAAGAGCTCTCATGTTGTTCTCCTTCTTGGTTCTTGTTTCCATACGGCATGGTCCACGGAGCCGTATCGCTGCATGCCTTGGGCCATCAGCAGACCCTCCCGCGTCCTCACGGGTTTCCGCGCATCGTCCCAGACAAGAACAACGGCCAGATCCCCGCCATACAACGTATGCCGCAAGACCAGGGCTTCGGAAACGCCCGCCACCTTGCCAAGTTCCCTGGTCTCTTTATCAAGGAGTGGCGCCGCCGCGTCTGCCGATCCCGCGGAAGACCGTACTCGAATCATCTCCATCCATTTCATTGGCAGGGGCTCCTTTGGCTTCATGTGCCTCTTGCCTTCGCAAAACCCGTGCCAACTGCATTCGAGCCGATTTCCACCCATTTTCCGGTTGTGAGAGCGCGGTCGACACCATATACTGGCATCGGCGACACAACATACGACGTCACATGCAATATATTGCCTTATTCGGAAAGGGCCTCTGAAGCAATGAAGATCACTGAGCGAGAGTTCTTCAAAGAGGTGACACTCAGGATCAGCAGCAGTCTCGATATCGAGGAGGCGCTTACGAGTACCCTTGATTGCTTGCGGCAGTTTGTACCGGCCGATGCGATGGGACTGCACTATTTCGACGCGGAGAGAAGGTGTATCTACCCGGTTGCCCTCGTGGCCTGGGAGGGCTCTGTCTCTCTCTGGGATGAGTCAACGTCCGAGATCCCTGTAGACGACGAGTTCCTCAGGCTCGTACAGGAGCGGGAGGCCAAGCGGCTGCCTGTCGATGTCTTCAACCGTGCCGAATCCCTGCCCGAGCCGATTCTCAGGTGTTTCCCGCAACTCGCGTCATGCTCAACGATTGGTCTGACGTTGAACATCAAGGGGGAACCCGTCGGCGGTCTTTCCGTTTCCGCCGAAGGTCGCGACCGATACACGGAAGCCCATGCAGCTCTACTGGGGTCCGTGAGGGATCCGATCGCGCTGGCGACGAGTAATGCGCGGCGCTATGCGGAGCTGGAGCATCTCAAAGATCTGTTGGCGGAGGACAATCGGGCACTGTCGAAGGATATCGCGAGAATAACCGGCACGGAAGTCATCGGGGCGGACTTTGGGCTGCGGGAGGTCATGGAGATGGTTCGCCGTGTTGCGCCCTCCCTCAGCCCGGCTCTCCTGCTCGGGGAAACCGGTACAGGCAAGGAGGTGGTCGCCACGGCGATCCACATGGCGTCGCCGCGCCGTGACGGGCCGATGATTCGCATGCAGTGCGGCGCCATACCTGAAACCCTTCTCGACAGCGAACTCTTCGGCCACGAGAAGGGCGCCTTTACGGGAGCTTCGGAACGAAAAAGGGGGCGCTTTGAGCGAGCCGACGGCGGCACGCTCTTCCTTGACGAAATCGGGGAACTCAGCCCCGAGGCGCAGGTCAAGCTGCTTCGCGTGCTGCAGGAGAAGCAATTCGAGCGCGTGGGCGGTACTCAGACGTTGACGGCAAATGTCCGCGTGATCGCCGCCACCCACCGTGACCTTGAGCAGATGGTGCGTAACGGGCGGTTTCGAGAGGATCTGTGGTATCGGCTCAACGTGCTGCCCATCCGCATTCCGCCTCTGCGACTGCGGCGGGACGATATTCCGTCGCTCGTTCAGCACTTCGTCGAGCGAAAAGCGCAGGAGATGAACCTCGCGGAAATCCCGCGGATCAGTACCGAATCGTTTGCTCGCCTTAAAGATTATGATTGGCCCGGGAATGTCCGCGAACTTCAGAACGTTGTGGAACGGGCACTGATTCTCAGCCGCGGGGACAGGCTGATCATTCCCGCCTTGGGGTCCCGCACCGCCGGTTCTCGAGCAACCGTCGAGACGCCGACAACCATCCCGACAATGGACGAGGCGATTGCCGACCATATTCGCCTGGTGCTGGAACACACCGGCGGGCGGATCGCTGGAAGAGGAGGGGCCGCCGATTTGCTGGGAATGCACCCCAGTACCCTGCGGTTTAGAATGAAGAAACTCGGAGTCGGGCTTTCACATGCGCGCCGCTCATTGGCGTGATCCCCGCTTGCGAGAAGCCGTAGGTGGCCCCGACACCTTTCCGCAATAGGCGCAGCCGCTTACGGAGCGTCGCGCCGCTGGCCTGGTCGGCTCTCTTCGGTCCCGAGGCATGCCACGGGTCCATTCAGCACACCCAATGGTTGCCGAAGAAGAGCGGCAGTTCGGCGGCGCAGATGGGGCCTACTTCAACGTCGCGGTCGAGCATCTCGGACACGGCGCCGGCCAGTCCGCCGGCCAGTCCGGGGAGGATGATTCGCCCGGTGAAGGCCGGTTCGGTCGAGGTGCCGGCTCCCAGGGCGGCGGCAATCGCACGGGGCGTGAACGTCTTGAAGACCAGCGACATGTCGAGTGTGTGGCCGGCCGTGTCGACCGAAATCATCCACAGCGGCGCCGTCGTGGTCGAGAGGACGGCCATCAGCACCTCGTGGGTCAGTCGTGAGTTGCCGGTCACGAGCACCGGCGAGTCGGCGGTCGGCCCGTTGAATTCGATCCGGCCGATTTCGGTCGGGCGGGGGACGTCGAGCGACGGGATCACCGGTAGGATCTCCCCGGCGTCGATGGCCGTGCGAAACGCCTCGACTCGCTCGCTGGGCCAGTGAACGCACTGGCCACCGCAAACCTGGCCCAAGCGCAGACGATCCAGCAGTTCGGCCAGCGAATCGACGTGGCAGACTTGGCACGTTTGGTGACCGGCGTGGCGGCTCAGGTCGATGCGGTCGAGATACAGGTCGGCGTGTAGCGGCATGGGGTCAATCCGTGCGACGGCCTATTTCCAGCACGTAGGGCAGCGTGCCCGTGCCTGTCAGTTCCAGCGTCAGCCGATTGATGCCGGGCCGCAGGTGTGCTTCGAGGCCGTCCAGGACGACCGGGCCGCGGTGTGCGGGGCTGATGGTCTGTTGGGCGATGACCTTGCCTTGGTAGCGGATCACCAGCGTCCCGT
>JABMRP010001145.1 GCA_013202535.1 Planctomycetota bacterium | reverse complement strand
GCCTCATGGGGCTGGCCATCGCATGGCGACGGCGGAAGCGGGCTGCATAGCCGCAACGACTTTCTACAGTCACACACCAAGCCGCCGGGCTTGCCATGCCCGGCGGTTTCTTCTTTCCGAATTGTCAAAGATCTTGACTGTTTCGGGGGCAGAAAACTAACGCCCCCGGTAACACCCGCCCGCCGCCCCTTTGTTTCTCGACTCGGCCAGCGGATTCATTGTCCGCTGCCGGCCGCAAATAGGCAAGTATCAAGGGAATGGCGACGGCGGAGAAAATCCACTAACCCACCGTCGCCACAGTGCCCAACCGCAATCGCCAAAAAACGGCAAGCACTCGCGGGTATGGACACCCCGCGTCCCAAAACGGGCCGGCGAGAAAAGGTGATAACTCACCGGCCTGTGTATCAAAAGCGATGGGCGCTCATGCACGACGCCCGGAGCGAAACGAAACGCCGCACCCCACCGCACCACCCCGACAAGAGTGGCTCACGCCATGGCCAACGCCTTGTCCACCTTGACGATGAACGAATTCCCGGGGGCATTTTGCCCGGTGAGCATCGCCTTGACTGCAAAGTCGGCGTACAGATTCGCCACCGCGTCCTTTGCCTGGTCGACGGTTGCGGCCGTGCCTTGAATCGGGCGGGTCGATGGGAGGCGTATGTCCCAATCGGTGCCCCGAATCGTTGCCCTGGTCGTGTCCGGCAAGGACAACCGAATCGCTTCGCCGTCTTGCTTCCAAAGGTCGCGTAGCCGTTCAAGTCCACTCATAGAATTCTCCTCAGGTAAAAAGTGAAAACCCCATCGTTAGAATGGGGCAAAGGTTGCCCGCTTTGCGGCGGAAGGAATTCCCGGGTCACGCTGTGCGGCTGGACGTGCCACTTGGTCCGGGGTGAAGTTTGCAAACTCATGGGACGCCGGAGTCTCGTCGGAGGCCTCGGTGGGAAGGTCGGAAATGTATTCTGTCGGCAATCCGAACGGTGGGAATTGTTGCGTCACGTTTCGTACCTCGCGTTCTAAGAGTTCGGTGTGCCGAAGTTCACGGGCTTCGATTTCGGCGTTAATACGGGCGGTCTCTGCCTTGCTTTCTGCAATTTCGTTTTGCAGGGTCTCCACGGAAAACTTGTCGCAATCGTCTAGGTCCGGGCAATCCGAACATCGCCGGCCACACTCGCCGGTGGCCGCGTCGAAGCGGTTGAGATACTCCAACACGTCGATGACGTAGCCGGTTTTTGGGTCGATGTTCGAAGTCATATCTGGATTCTCGCTATAGCGTTTGCCGCCGCGTTTCTCTCGCGATGCGCCCGCATAATCTCGTCCTCGCGTTCTTGCCGGATCAGACGCGGATCACGCGATCCGGGAATGTGTTCGCAGATCTCAGTCACCGCTTGATAGGCCAGCCGCCCCTTGCGTGCGACATCGGCCAGGCCGTGGATGAGTCCCTCGATCGTGTCGAAATCCACATGCCGGGGAAACCACCGCGATACGTCCGTGGATTGAAAACTCTTCCCGACAGCCGTTTCTTTCAACCTGTAAAAATCCGCCTCGATTTGCTTGACGTAGGACTCCCAAAATTCGCGCAACCTCACGGCCAATGTCGTCGGGTCTTTCGGTTGCGGATCGACATGCCAAGCGCCACTGGAGTCGGTATGTAGTGCCGATCCGTCGGCACGCAACTTGTATCTTTCGCCAGTGATCGCCAAGGCCGGGCCGCCCGGATGTTCCGTCACGAAAATCAACAAAAGGGCCATGGCGGGCGTTTCCCGCATCTTCTTTTCTTCGGCTTCCGCCGCCGCCCGCTCTTTGCGGTCTTGCTCGCGAGCGTTGATGTCGGCGATTTGCTCGCGTAGTTTTCGCACGGCTCGGTCGGCATCCATCTCAGCAACGGTCGACGTGTCCGAGCCCTCCGGTCGTGCGGCCAGGGCTTCGGCGGCCGCCTCTTCGGCGGTGCGAAGTTTCGCGGTCAGCTTTGCGATTCTCTGGTTTCGCGAGCGAAGCTGGACGGCCTGCTCGGACATAGGTTTGGCGTCTTTCGGTTTGGCGAATTGAAGGCTACTCATGGTCGTTTCCATTTCCGTTAGAGTTGGGTGGTAGTGTGTTGTTTCGTTCTCGCATCATGTCGGCGACGTCCATCGCCGCCAGTGCAACCGCCACGGGGTCTTGCATCAACGGGCTGTCGGCCGACGGCTTGCCGACGAAATCGTTAAAGTCGATTGTCGCGCGGTCGTGTTCGACGATTTGTTTCTCGGCCTGGTTAAGGTACTGTTTGCCAAGCCAAATTAGCAGGGCTGGATTGCCGGCCAGTGCCACCGATAGTTGCTTGTCCCTCAGTTTCGATTTTCCGACTTCACGTCCCTTTGTGTAGGATTCGGAAAAACGTCCGCGGACGGTCCCCTCGTCGATGCCCATGATTGCCGCTATCTCGGATTTGCTTTTCATCCGCTTGGCAAGATTCAGGACAACGATTTCCGGGTCGATGACTTTCTTCGGTCGGCCGGGTTTTCGTTTCGATGCCATGTTTCACCTCGATTCAGTGACACTTTGGGTAACATTTCCGCCGGTCGGGCGTTTTTCTCGGAAAACCTTGGCCCGACCAGCGGATTCAGAATCCTCTGTCGGGAATAGTTCCCGCTGGCGTGGTGCCTCAATCGCCTCCAGGGCCGCATTGCTCGGCAACAGATATTCGGCCGGGCACCAATTCGCCGGCGGTTGTTTCTTTTTCCTTTTCATCCGTCCGCCCCGGTCCGATGGACCGCTGAATTTTGCGACCAGTCCACCCGACCGCCCACCCGCTTCTCCTTACAGGAGAGAGCGGGGGTGGTCCGGTCTGGTGTTCTGTCAATGGTCCGGCCGGTCAGGTGACCGTGGACCGATGGTCCGGTGACAATCATTCCGGCTCCCCTTCGGATACCTTATAGGCTGGGTAGGTCTGGCCGTTCCCCTTGGTGATTTCCCCATCCTGGACAAGCGTCCCATCGGCCAAGAGGGAGGAAAACACGCGGTTGAATCGGGTGCCCCCAAACGGCGAAAGCTCCCGAAGTCCGCTCTTGGTGTCCCGGGGATTGGCACTGACCATAAGGCCGACCAGTTCCCGCCGGTCGCCTTCCAGCTTGTCGCCCGCGTCGTCGGCCTTACGTGCCTCTCCGGCGTCACCCGAGGTGGTGACCGTCACGTCCCATCGTCGGCCCCCAGGGTCGGCCCTAGTGCCCTCTTCGACCACAAGGTCATACGCCCCGCCATGGCCCGCACTACCGCCGATGCTCAGTGTCAACTCGTGACAACCCGACCCGGCCACATACGGCCGCTGGCGGGCTATCATGCACCACTGCCGGAAATACTCCCCGATGCCCGACCACGACAAGGCCGACAGGTCAAGCCCACCGGCCCGCCCCGCCGCTTTGGTGACGTGGTGAGCAACGCAAAGCGTGATACCCAGCCGCCGGCATAGGTCGGTAATGGGCCGGAGTTGCCCGCCCATCTTGAATAGATTGTTCGCGTCGTCGCCGCTTAGGGAGAAGTACAACGGCTCGCAAACCAAAACGTCAACGGCGTGTTGCATGGCGAGCGACTCGACCGCCGCCAAGTGTTCGGGGCTGGCGAATACGGGCACCTGGTCTGCGATGAGTAGGTTTCGGACGCCCGGGTCCACGCCCGCCGCCCGGGCGATTCTCCCCAGGGTTTCCCGCAACGTGGCCCGGCCGGATTCGGCACTCATCAAAACCACGGTCCGGGCCTCCGGCACCTTGAAGCGTCCGAGCCAATAACCGCCGACGGCCAGACTCAACGCCAGGTCGATGAGAAGCCCGGTCTTCAGACTCTTGGCCGGCCCGCCGACAATGAACGGTTGCCCTTCGGCCAACACACCTTCGACTAGATAGCGAACCTGGTCATCTTCGGCCATGAACTTTTCGGCGGTCGTCAAGCCAAAGTCCAGGGTGGCCGCCCCTTCGGATAACCGTTGAAAGTCGGCCGCCGCCCGGCGTGCAAGGCCAGCCCCCGACAATCGGCCCGTGAAGGCGTCCCGTAGTACCTGGGTGGCCGCGTGGATGCCTTCCCGGGCGATGGCCTTCTCCCGGACGATGGCCGCATAGTAGGCGGCATGGGCGGCCACGGGCACGGCACGGATGATTTGAGCTAGGCCGGCGGTTCCGCCAACCGCTTCATATTCGCCGCTGGCCTTCAACGCCTCGGTGAGCAACGTCACGTCGATGCCCTGCCCGGCGTCGTGAAGTCGCCCCATCGCCAGATAGATCTTTGCGTGGGCTTCCAGGTAGAAATCATGGGGCCGCATGTTGTCGGCCACTTCGTCCCACCGGTCCGGGTCGAGAATGATGGAACCGAGAACGCCGCGCTCAGCTTCCAGGGAGGCCGGGGGCTGGCAATCGAGAAGTTCGGTAGTCGTCCCGTTGGATTTACTCACCGGCGGGATCCTTCCGTGTCATCGCATATCGTGTCCAGTGGCCTAGCGTTGGAAGCCCCGGAAAACTGGCCGCCGGCGGGTGTCGTGTTACCCGTTCCGTTAGCTGATTCGAGCAAATTGACCGTTTCCCGCTCGGCTGCCCGCTCGGCTAGCACGTCGAAAAACGCGAGAAGGTCGCTACCCCGGACGAATACTTCGCGACCGAATTTGATAGTCCGCAACCCTGCCCGGCGGGCCTTTCGGATTTTCTCTTCTCCCCAGCCCCATCGGTGGCGAAGTTCGGCGAGCGGTAGAATCTCGTCGGCTTGGACGGCTCGGGAGCCAAGAGGGGCACGGGGTTGCGTGGGGCGTGTCATCGGGCTGGCACCTTCCCGCCCGTGGCACGCTCCAATAGAACCCGCTCGACCGCTTCGGGATTGAATAAGAAAACCGTGCCGGCTTTCAGAGAAGGGACCCGACCCGCTTCGGCTTCTTCGCCAAGCCACTTGACGGGGACTCGCAGTATGCGAGCCATCGGGCCGACCGGCAGTAGCTTGGGGGCGTTGGTATCCATACCCCCATTATTGAAGAGAAAAGGCGGTCAAAGCGTAGATAAGGCGTAAGTTATCCGTAAGTTACCCGCCGGGGTTGGGCGGGCCCTTTTCCAGTTCTGATAGGGCCTTCCGGCCCTTGTCGGTGATTGCTTCGCCACTCTTTGGCCCTCGCGGGCGATTAGTATAGCCCGCTTTTCGCATCACTCCCAACCGTTGGCCTAGCGGCTTGTTGCTGATAGGCTTCCTGGCCTCGGCGAGCAGGTCACCTATTCTTGACTGGAGCAACGTCACTCCGTCGAACTCTAACAGAACTCGCAATATGTTTACGTCGTTCTCCTGGAGAGCAAACTCTTCTCCGTCTGGCTCGGCACCAACTGCCGAGCCTAACCGATGCAGTGCGTCCGCGGCGGATGTGAGTTTGTCGAGCAACGCGGCCGGGAAATCCGGCACAGCCTCTAGTTCACCGGCTGTCTCGAAACTAAACCAGCCATTGAACCAAGAGTCGATCTCATCGATTGTCTGGCGTACACGAGCAACGCCGATGTTTTGCACCTTGGAGAGACTTGCGTTCCAAATCATGCCGCCGAAGTCAGGGTCGCCGCACAATTGAAGGTGCTGCCTCAGTTTCTGTACGGCCGTCCGTGTAACGGCCGCGGCCGCACGATTCGCTTCCGTGCCTTCGCGACGATGAGTGGTCTGATCGTTGCCTTCTATGGGCAAGAGTTCCGCGATGTTCGTGGACACGTCATCCAAAGCGGCCAGGATGGGAGTCAAGACCTCATCGGCGCTTGCGGGCCTCGGGCCGCCGTGGGTTCCAGCGGCATCGAGGATGAATAGACTTCGAGGCTTGCTGGTGGGTTTCCGTTTCTTCTTTGCCATAACCGCACCACCTTTCGAGAAGCCGGGCGGTCGGCCGCCGGTGCGGGATGGTGCCACCGCAACCGCCAGCCGACCACCGGGGAAGCTATCCCCGAAACCCGGCGTGTCACCTGTTACGTAACCTAAACCTCGCTTGAACCCGAAAAACGCCGAATGAGACGTTTGCCCTAACCTATTGTTACGCAAGGCATTCCCGGGTCAATCCCGGGTCAGTGCCCCCCATTAGCTAGGAATCATAATACGCGTGTCCGGGGTTCGAGTCCCTGCGCCGCTACTTGATGTAACCTGATTTCGCACAAGCACT
>JABMRP010001144.1 GCA_013202535.1 Planctomycetota bacterium | reverse complement strand
GTCTTTCAGCGCGCAGAGTCCCGTGATCGCGGTCGTCGCCCCACCGCCTCGGGCCCCGACCAACCAGATTCCGATATTCGACGTCGCCATGAAGGGCAAACTCCGCTTGGCTAACTTCCGGCCACTTGGAGGAACGTTTCCAGGAGAGCATGATTGTCGCTCGCACGTCCCGACGCGTCAACCGCTCGTCACCACCTTGGAGTCGTTCTTGGTCCCCGACTATTTCACGCGTTGTCCGGGCCCTACAACCATCGGCGACCTTCGTGACGGCGACCAAGGCCAAGGAATTGGAGGACGCTAGGCCGCCTTCCGCGGCTCGACCACCGGTCACGCCCGTTACGCTGCGTCGAAGGCAGGGTTGGTGGCATTCACCGTTTCCCTGACCGGTAGCGATCATGGGAACCGCGCTTTCCTATGATCGCTAGGGCCGGCTGGAATCGAGCTGCCAATCGCCGCTTTGGCTTGGGCGACGACGTTCTCTGGAGTGATACCGAAGTGTTCGAGGAGCACGCCGACCGGGGCGGAGGCGCCGAAGCCGGTCATGCCGACGAAACGGCCGCAGCGGCCGAGGTACTTTTCCCAGCCGAACGAGAGGCCCAGTTCGACGCCCACGCGGGCGTGGCAGTTGGGCGGGAGGACCGAGTCGCGGTAGTCGGCTGGCTGGGCGTCGAAAAGCTCCCAGCTCGGCAAGCTCACCACGCGGGCTTGGACGCCTTCGGCTGCGAGCTTGTCGCGGGCAGCAAGGCAAATTGACACCTCGCTGCCGGTGCCGATGAGGATCACTTGCGGCTTGCCAGCGGGGGCGTCGGCCAGCACATACGCGCCGCGGGCCAGTCCGGAGGCGGGGGCCAATTGGCTGCGGTCGAGCGTGGGGAGATTCTGCCGCGTGAGCACCAGGGCCACCGGTCGATTCTTGCTCAAGAGCGCGACGCGGTAGGCCTCGGCCACCTCGTTGGCGTCGGCCGGCCGGATGACGATCATGTACGGGATGGCCCGCAGGGCGGCCAACTGCTCGATCGGCTGGTGCGTGGGGCCGTCCTCGCCTACGCCGATCGAGTCGTGGGTGAAAATGTACAGGATCGGCAGCTCCATGAAGGCCGCCAAACGCATCGGCGGGCGCATGTAGTCGCTGAACACGAAGAACGTGCCCGTGTAGGGGCGCAGGCCGCAGAGGGCCATGCCGTTGGCAATCGCGCCCATGACGTGCTCGCGAATGCCGAAGTGGAAGTTGCGCCCGCCGGGATTGGCGGCGCTGAAGCTGCCCACGTCGGCAAAATTCAAGAGCGTGTTGTTCGACGGGGCCAGGTCGGCCGACCCACCCAAAAGCCACGGCACTCGCTTGGCCACCTGGTTGAGCACCTTGCCCGACGAGGCCCGCGTGGCCATGCCCCTGGCATCGGCCGCAAAGGGCTTGATGTCGGCGTCCCAGCCGGCAGGAAGCTCGCGGCGGGCCACGAGCTCGATTTCCCCGGCGAGTCCCGGACACCGCTTCTTGTACTCGGCGAAGAGGCCGTCCCACGACTGGCGAAGTTGCCGCCCGTGCGTGCCGATGCCGGCCGCGAAATGGGCCCTGACCTCCTCGGGCACCAGGAAGTGGGCCTCCTGGGGCCAGCCATAGGCGGCTTTGGTCAGGCGGATCTCGTCTTCGCCCAAGGGGGCGCCGTGCGCGCCGTGCGTGTTGTGCTTGTTCGGAGCGCCGTAGGCGATGACCGAGCGGACGATGATCAGCGTGGGCCGGTCCTTGGTCTGCTGGAAGCTCTTCAGCGCGCCGCGGAGACCTTCGAGTTGGTTCACGTCGTCCACTTCGACGACGCTCCACCCGTAGCCGGCGAACCGCACTGCCACGTCCTCACTGAAGGCCAGCGCCGTGTGGCCTTCGATGGTAATGCCGTTGTTGTCGTAGATCCAGCAGAGGTTCGAGAGCTTGAGGTGACCGGCCAGCGAAGCCGCCTCTCCGCTGATCCCTTCCATGAGATCCCCATCGCTGCACAAGGCGTAGACGTTGAAGCCAAAGAGGTCGAACCCAGGCCGGTTGTAGCGGGCGGCGAGCCAGCGCGAGGCAATGGCAATGCCGACGCTGTTGGCCACGCCCTGGCCCAAGGGGCCCGTGGTAGTCTCGACGCCGGCGGTATGACCGTGCTCGGGATGCCCGGGGCAGCGGCTGCTCAATTGCCGGAACTTGCGGATGTCGTCGAGCGAAACGGCCGGTTCGTCGAGCATCTGGCCGTCGGTCCCCACTTGCTTCACACCGCTCAGGTGCAGGGCGACGTACAGAAGCATCGAGGCATGTCCGCAGGACAAGATGAACCGGTCGCGGGCCGGCCAGAGGGGCGACGCCGGGTCGTAACGGAGCACTTCGTTGTAGAGCACGTAGGCCACGGGCGCCAGGGCCATCGGCGTGCCCGGATGCCCGCTCTTGGCAGCCTCTACAGCATCCATCGAGAGGGTGCGAATCGTGTTTATGGCTAACAGCTCAATTGACTCAGTTGCATTGGTAGAAACAGACATTTGCTCTCGCTGCCTTCTGCTCGCGAATCTGAGATACGGACTAGTGCCTTGTCAAATTTCGATTGACGGGTTTGGCGGGAATCGCTCTACTTCTGATGTTCCAAAGGATTTGGAGTCTCAGGAGAAGGAATTCCGCCATGTCGAAAAGGAAGTATTGTGTGACGCTAACGGAGCAAGAACGTGAGCAGTTGCGGGCGATGGTCTCCAACGGAAAGGCCGCAGCCCGGAAACTCAATCATGCTCGGATCCTGCTTTTTGCGGATCAGAGCCCGGAAGGAATGGAGTGGACTGATCAGAAGATTCATGAATCGCTTGGCGTCGGCATCCGGACCATCGAAAGGGTGCGGCAGCGATTCGTGGAAGAGGGATTTGACGACGCCTTGAACCCTCGTCCGCGTCCGCGCGGCAGTTACAAGTTGAAAGAGGACGCCGAAGCGCAAATCGTCGAGATTGCCAAGAGCGATCCTCCCCAAGGACGAAAGCGGTGGACCTTGAGGTTGATCGCCGAACGTCTGGTGACGCTCGACTGTGATGACTTTTGCCATGAAACCGTGCGGAGGGTGCTAAAAAAAACGCCATAAAGCCGTGGCAGGAGAAGACTTGGTGCATCCCTCCGAAGGCGGATGCCGAATTCGTGGCCCGCATGGAAAACATCCTTGAATTGTATCGCCTGCCGTACGATCCTTTGTTCCCGTTGGTGTGTATGGACGAGGCCTCCAAGCAACTGATCGCGGAGATCGCGGTTCCCCGGCCCGTGTGTGAAGGCCATCCCCGAATTTCCGACTACGAATACGAACGCAAAGGTGTCTGCAATCAGATTCTGTTCGTCGAACCGTTGCGTGGCTGGCGGCGAGTTTTTGTCCGGACTCACCGTACCAAGGTGGACTGGGCGGAATGTGTGCGGATGCTCCTTGAGGAAGATTATCCCGACGCCGTGAAGGTCCGTCTTGTCTTGGACAATCTCAACACGCACACGCCGGGGTCACTCTACGAAGCATTTCCTCCGGAAGAAGCAAGACGATTGGCCAGTCGCCTAGAATTGCACTACACGCCGAAGCATGGGAGTTGGTTGAACATGGCCGAGACCGAGATCGGCATCATGAATGGGCAATGCCTCGACCGACGCATTGCCAACCCTGAAATCGTCCGGAGTGAAATCGCAGCTTGGGAAACCACCCGCAACGAACAAAATGCGACGATCAACTGGCGATTCACCGTCGCCGACGCACGCGTCAAAGTGAAGAATATCTACCCGTCATTTGAAAATTGACAAGGCACTAGTGTCGCAGATGAGATATGCGAGCTAGCCCCCGGCCAGATTTGCCAGATCGTCGAAGAAGC
>JABMRP010001143.1 GCA_013202535.1 Planctomycetota bacterium | reverse complement strand
TTTACGTCTGGACCGCCGAGCAGCTTCAGGCGATCCTATCGGACAAGCAATACGAGGCCACCCGCAGCGTGCTGGGGGTCGAAGCGGAAGGCAACTGGTTCGATCACGCGGCGCGCGAGCGACAGCCGACCAACATCCTCCACGTCACCGACAAGGGCGAAGCCGCACTGGCCGGCGCTTCTCCCGAGTTCAGGAAGGACTTCGAGGCGGCGCGAGCGATTCTGCTCGAACATCGGGCTCGGCGCGTGCGGCCCTCGTTGGACGACAAGGTGATGGCCGACTCCAACGGCCTGATGATTGCCGCGTTTGCCCGTGGCGGCCGCCTGCTGGACGAACCGGCCCACGTGGCGGCCGCGGCCAAGGCGTTCGATTTCGTTTGGGAAAACTGCCGCGACGACGACCGGCGCCTGGTGCATTACTGGCGCGGCGGGCCGTCGCCCACTCCGGCGTATCTCGACGACTACGCCTTCCTGGCCTGGGGGGCGGTGGAACTCTATCACGCTACGTTCGACCCCAAGTACCTCATTGCCGCGGGGGAGCTGGTGAAGAAGATGAATGGCAGTTTCTGGGACGAGGAGGAAGGCGGCTATTTCTTCACCGCACACGATGCCGAGAAACTGCTCACCCGGCCGAAGAAGTTCTCCGACATGGCCGTGCCGTCGGGCAACTCGGTGGCCACGCTGGTGCTCACCGAGTTGGCCCAACTTACCGGCGACGTGAGCCTGGAAGATCGAGCCGCCCGCCTCGAGCAGCTTCTTGCCCGCGGGGCGCTCGGCATGCCCTCGCGCTACACACAGTTCGCCGTGGCGCTGGAAACCCGGCACGCCACGGCCTACGAGGCGGTTGTCGTGGGCGATCCCCAGGCCGAGGACACGCGTCGTATGCTCGCTCTGCTCCGCGAACCTCGCCCGGGCGTCCACGTCGCCGTCCTGTTAAAAGACGTCACCCGGGCCGATAACCGGCTGGCCGAGGCCGCGCCGTTTACCCGCGAGTATCGACAGCAAGACGGCAAGGCGACCGCCTATATCTGCAGGCGACAAACCTGCCGCCAACCGACAACCGACCCGGCGGTCGTAGCCGATTATCTGAAGTGATCGGCTTGGGGGAGGTTGATCGAAGCAGAATAGGCAAGATAGGCCGTCAGCAACAACGCGACAAGCCCTACTCGCCGAGCACTTCGTCGAGCACGCCTTCGGCCACGTAGATGGGCAACACCGGCTCGCAGGTCACGGCCACGGCGATGGCGTCGGACGGCCGGGCGTCGATCTCGATCAGTTCGCCGTCTCGGCGGATGCGCAGCCGGGCGAAGTACGTGTGTTCGCGGAGGTCGTTGATCACCACGTCCTGCAGTTGGCCGCCCATGTTCTCCGCCACGCCCACGATCAGGTCGTGTGTCAGCGGCCGGGGCGAAGGATACCCCTTCACGCGGCGGTCGATACTCGTCGCCTCGAAGATACCGATAAGAATCGGAAACGTACGATCGCCGTCAACTTCCCGAAGGTAGATGACCTGCTGATCGTTCACTTCGGATATGATAATCCGCGATAATTCCATCTGGACGGGCATGACCCGAATCCTCACTCGCCGCAAAGGCCAAAGACCGTCGTCACGAGAACACGAACGTCAAGGTTCATTATACTGCCGCACGGTCGGGCGACGCTAGTGGTTGGTTGCTTCTAATTTGCCGACGGACTGAGGAGTCGGCTACGATCGCGATGAATGACCCCCTGCGGAGGGGACTGAAGTCTCTTAGGGCCCGTTTACTGGGTGCCAATGCTGGCTTGTCCAGCGGTGTGGTGCGGGTGTAGACTATTGGCCATAGGACTAGACTGGCACTTCGGAGGCGTGTTCGGCACGACAACGAAGATCGCGCTCGGGGGGCAATCGACTACACTCGCCCAAATCCGGTTCGGCGAGCGCTTCCACCCAAGCGATGAGTGAATTCCCGCCCCGCACTGCTGGACAAGCCAGCAGCGGCACTCGGCGGAGGCAGTTAGCCTGATGGCGGCGTTCTCGTCGCCCAGGCGATGGAGACTACCGATGGCGAAGCCGACTCCGGCAGACATGAGAACCAGCCTGGAAGACGCCAGGTTCTTCTATGAAAAGCTGAACCTGATCATACGCGGGCCAGAACAGGGGCAGGACCTCGAACTTGTTCGCCGGTACTTTCGTGCGTATCTGCACTGTTGGAAATGCGTTCCACACTTCGTTCGCGAAGTAAAAGGACTATCCATGAAGCGTCAGGCTTGGAGTGAATGGACCGAAAGGTGGGCGCGCAGTTTGAACCCGAGTGACTCCAACGTATTTGAATGCCTCCGAAAGACCCGCGATCACGATACACATCAAGGAATGATCGAAGTCAACGGTGAAATAGCGGCCGGGCTTTTCCCCATAGTAATGTTCCAACCCGGCAAGGGTTCAGGCCCTCGCAGAGAACTGATATCGTGTTGCGACCGCGGGCTTTTTGTTGCAGACCATATGATCCGTGAGTTTCCGAACGTAACCTGAGCACCCCCGGACCGCCAGTTGGAGCGTGCTGGCTCGCTCTCCCGGTCACGACACCCCGGTTGGCTAGCCATCGGGTGATTTCTTCCGGACGCTTACCGAGGCGTACTGTTCCAGAATGTGGCTCGTCGTGGCGTACTGCTGGCGCAACTCATCGAGTCAAAAAAGGGACATCACTGATTTATGAACATCGTTGCCTCGGCTCTCGAAATCAGTGATGTCCCCTTTTTTATCCCCCTTTTTTATCCCACGTTTCTTCATCTTACAACTTCGATGCATCCACCGGCAGCATATCGGCCCGATTGCCCAAGCGGCGGTGGGTTTCGGCTTCGATGGAGAAGCTGATCGTGCGAACGGAGCCGTCGCAGAAGACAAACTGGCAGCCGGAGGCGTGTGGCCCGCCGAAGTTTACGTGGTACGAGACGCCCATACGGTCTTGCAGCACCGGATATTGCGGGCCGGCCCAGCGAACCGAGTCGGGATCCAATCCGATAAAC
>JABMRP010001142.1 GCA_013202535.1 Planctomycetota bacterium | reverse complement strand
TCGTGGCGTGTCGGACAATTGCTCGTGGGTCTCTGGGCGATCGTGATCGGCGACTCCGCCCGCGCCGAGTTGCACGTTTGGACGACCACGCAAACGGTTCGCCTACTTCGTAGCGCCCCGCCCGGCGATCAGCTTGCCGTCGTCATGGCCGCGGCAAAGAACGAGGCGGAGAGCTTTCAGATCCTGCTGCGGTCCGACGCGG
Organism: Planctomycetota bacterium; assembly: GCA_013202535.1. GTDB lineage: Bacteria > Planctomycetota > Planctomycetia > Pirellulales > Thermoguttaceae > JABMRP01. The sequence continues at coordinate 4,734 of JABMRP010001142.1, read as the reverse complement.
CGGCGGCGGGTATCGACGTCGTGCCCGGCGATCTTCGCGGACCCGATGGGGCGACGATTCCGGCGGCCGGCGCGAGGCTCTTTCGCCAGCATCAGCTCGAACTAACCGACGGCACCTACCGCAACGAGCAGTTCACGCCGGGTTGGTATCCCGATCCGCTGATCCCCTTTGACCATCCGCTGACGCGAAGGCCGCTATCCGGCGCACGGCTGCAAGCGGTTCCCTTCGATCTGCCCGCAGGGCAAACGCACGGGTTCTGGATCGACGTGCATGTGCCGCCCGAGGCGGTCGCCGGCGTTTACCGGGGAAGCTATCGCGTCGTGGCGCAGGGCACCGAACCGGTCGACATTCCCGTCGAGTTGACCGTCTGGGATTTCCGCCTGCCCCGCGTTTCCACGTTATGCACGGCGTTGGGCTCTCCCGCCGGACGCATGCGCGGCTACTATCGCCAGCGGGCGGCCGATGGCAAGGAGCCCGAGCCGGATGATTGGGCGGCCGTCGAGACGCAATGCGCGGAAATGCTCAGCCGCCATCGCATCAACGCCACGCCCCCCTCGGGCAGCCTCGCACCGGCCGAACAGCCCGATGGTTCGTTTCGCATCCCGGCCGAACAGGTCGACGCATTTCGCAAGTTCGTCGACCGCTACCACGTCAATGCGTTTTGCATCCCCCACCCTCGCGTTGCCGTGGACGATCCGCTCCAGCAGCGCGATCGATTACACCGATGGCTGGCCGCATGGGATCGGGCCGCCAAGGAACTCGACCGGCCCGGCGTGGTGTTTTATACCTACCTCAAGGACGAGCCCAACGACCAGCAGGCCTACCGTTACGTGCAGCGGTGGGGGCGCGCCATCGTCGAAGCCCGGTCGGTGGTCAAGGTGTTGGTCGTCGAACAAACTCAGACGCAAGACGAGTCGTGGGGTGATCTGTACGGGGCGGTCGATATCTGGTGTCCGTTGTTTTCGCTCTTCCAAGAGGAAAGCGCCGCGCGGCGGCAGGCGCTGGGCGAAACCGTTTGGACCTACACGGCTTTGTGCCAGCGCGAGAAAACGCCCTGGTGGCACATCGACTATCCGCTGCTGCATTACCGCGTGCCGGCGTGGATCGCCTGGCGCTATCGCATCCGCGGGCTGCTCTACTGGGGCGGCATGTCGTTTTGGAAACAGGTCGACGATCCCTGGACCGACCCCAAGACGCTCGACCGGCGCGAGGGCCGCAAGGACCCGCTGTACAACGGCGAGGGCACGATCGTCTATCCCGGCCGCGCGGTCGGCTACGACGGCATCGCCCCGAGCCTGCGGCTGAAAGCCCTGCGCGACGCGATCGAGGATTACGAGTACCTGGCCATTCTCCAACGGCGCGGCCAGAGCGAGGCGGCCGAAAAGATCATCCTCCCGCTGGCCGGCTCCTGGTATCAATGGGAGAGCGACCCGGCCGCGTACGAAAAAGCCCGGGCGGAGTTGGCTCGGTTGATCGTGAAAGCGCGGCCGCCTGCGGAAGAACAGTGAAGACCGATATCTTGTCGCCGGAACAACAGTCGGAAGATCTGGCGCCGTCAAGTAGCGGTCTCTCGCCAGTTCTTGACGGTCTCCTTGAGTTCTTCCCACTCGTCGAACAAGGGGCCTTCAGTCAAACCGCCAAGGTGAGCCAGGCAAGCATTCACCAGATCCCGCTGCATTGCGTGTTCGATTTCCCTGTCCTTCTCCTCTTGCTTGGGCCGGCTGAGTGAACCCCAGCCAATAGGTTCGCGGTGAGAACCGCCGTCACTCGGCCAACCGTGACGGGCGGACAGGCACCTGCAAAGCCCCTGCAACACTTCCTTTCCCGACCAGTCGATTCGCCATCGCTGGTCACCGTAGTCCATCCCGGACCATTCCGTGAACTTGGCCGTGAAGTCCTCCAGACACGCCTTTCCCTGGAAGGGTTCCCTGAACTGCGAATCTCGGCTGAACTTCTCTTGCCATTTCTCGAAGTTACCCTCAAGGCTCTTTTGAACGTCTTCAAACTGGGGTGATGTTGGGGACTTTGACGACTCATTCCATTGTGGTCCATGCCTCAAGTCTTGCTTCAGGGAACTCGACGGGTCGGACTTACTCCATGATCGCCGCGCGTGATAGAGTGCGTATTCGGCTGCCTGGAAGACCACAAGTGATGTCAATACTTCGCTAACCGCGTCACGTACGTCGTTTTCGCTGCATTCGAACCACTCGCACATGACGGGAATGAGGATTGGCTCGTCGAGCAGGTAGTTTTCAATCTCATTGCGTTTCCAACAGCGCCATTCCAGTATCCGAACGGCCCGTCTTCGACGATCCTTCTGCTTGCCCCTGCAATACTTGTCAGCGTCATCCTCGGATCGGAAGTCCCGATCCTCGATCACGAGCAATGGTCGTGATCGCCCGATCGCGTCGCTTACCCCGAACAAGGACTCGCCGGTGCCACAAGGCCACACGTCAACGAGCGGGTGCGTGCCGAACTCGCGATCTGCCCACTGCCGGAGAATACTTGCGTCATACGCGGCGACGTCGCCCTCACAAAGAATGGCGACGTCACCTGATCGCGGGTACAAATCGCGCTGCGCCCCAATACGGCTCATTCGGCTTCACCTCCAAGCGGACCGAGTGTGACCAAGACGCCCTCCTCCGCGGCAATTCTTCGGAGTTCTTCGGAGTGCGTGGTCATGATGTACTGGTTCCCTTGGCCGATTTCCGGCAGAGCGAGGAACAACTGCCGAACCCATCCCGGATGCAGGTGCAACTCTGGTTCGTCAATGAGTATCAAGCTGTGGTTCATTGGGCTGGGATACGACAAGCGGGCGATGTACTCGATGATAACCTGTTCCCCCGAGGAAGCCATGTGCAGAGGGTAGACCGAGTTGCCGTCGCGGAAATAGGGCGCGCCGACACGGGTTGCTGGATCGAACATGACGCCCAGGTATTCCTTCGGGGCACAGATTCTGTTAAACGTGTTCTTCACCTCCTCCTCCAAGGGTTCCGGGGAGTCGGTAGGGCGAAGAGACGCGCCGCGCGCATATTCGCTCAGATATTTCAATATGCCGTCAACGCTGGCAAAACTCCTGCGTCCCTGGCGACGGTCATCCGAACCGTTTCCTATATTACCGTTTTCCACGTCGCCTTCCGGTAGATCCGAATCCTCACCCAGGACGCGCGACTTCAATCCCCGATCTTGCGGGAAAAGGTAGAGCCCGCCGACCCTATCCAGGAGTTGTCGGCTTCGGAGTCGTCGATTCCGCAATCCTTGGATGGCATACTGGCAGCCCCGAAACCACGGCAAGGCATTCCTCGGCTCCATCCAGTCCAGATACCAAACTGGTCGCAAGGTCCCGTCAGCTAACCTTGGCGGCGGGTACTTCCACTCGGCCCGAATGCGACCGTCCGGCAGGTCCGGCGGTTGGCTTGGACCAGGGCGATGGTCTCGAGTATCCTCGAAAACCTGGGGGATGGCAGTCCGTTCCGCCTCATCGAATTCGACTTCAAACTCAACGGACGCCTCGATCGGTTCCGGTGACAGCCCTCCCATACCTTCCACTTGATGAATATCGGCTTGAGACGGCATTGGAACATCCGCAGTCTGGTAGCCCATGACGCCACGCAAAGCCTGCACCACGCCAAATACCAGGGAAGTCTTGCCGCACCCGTTGGGCCCCGCGATGACCGTAACCGGTCGGGTACGCCCGATCGGATCGAAAAAGTCGAGTGTGAGCGTGTCAATTGCCCGGAAATTCCGGACCGTGACGGAACGCAGTCGCATGGTTTCATGCTCCCATGAGGGGAATCGGCTCGCGTAACAGACCATCCTGAAGACAACAACACATTGTCCTATCTTTGTCTTTTTCCCGCAACCGGTCAACCCACAACGAGAACCCAGGTTGCGAGCAACGTTGACCACCCGCTGAATCGAGAACGGTTGGCCGGTCCGCGGCTGCAAGCCTTACCGATTGACTTGCCGGGAGGGCAGGCGCACGGACTCTGGATCGAGGTCCACGTCCCCGGAAACTTGCACCGATGCCGCGTATCGGATAGGGTTTTCGTCGGGCGCCCGGCTTCGCCCCGTCGTGTTGCCCCCCCACCGTGTCAGCCTCAATCTCCGGGAGAGAATCATGTCGCCGCGCGTACACCTTCCCCCACTTCTGCTCGGTATGGCGGCTGCGGTCACAGTGTCCACCGCCCTTGCCAAGCCGCCCGAACCGACACTTACGCCGTTGGTGCGCGTTGTCGATCTCGATCGGGGCCAGTCGCAAGAGGTCACGCTCTGTGACGGCCGGAAGGTCGACGTCAAACTGCTCGACCTGCGGGAAACGACGGGCGAAGTTCGCGGTGCCGTGCGGCGGGCGGAGGTCGAAGTTGAAGTTGACGGAAAGACGGTTCGTCTGGTGGCGGGCAATTACGAGTTGCCGAAGACCGTCGGGGGCGTACGGATCGATTGCCCGATCACCGGGGGATACGTCAAGAATGCGGGCTCGAACTACTGGGGGCTGGCCGCCGACGCCCGATTGCGGCTCTGGCCGGCCGACTCGCCGCTGGTTCGGCCCGGCACGTTTGTCTATCCGGTGCGACAGCGGTGGTTTGCCAGCGCCACGCAGATGGCCAACCAGCCGTGTTACGTCAACGCCTGCGAAGACCCCAAGGTTCGCAAGATCTACTATCACTACGGGCTCGATTTCGGCGGCTGCGAAGGGATGACCGAAGTGGTCGCCGCCACCGACGGGCTGGT
>JABMRP010001141.1 GCA_013202535.1 Planctomycetota bacterium | reverse complement strand
GTGACGCAGATGCTTGGCTACACAATCCCGACCGGGTACGGGTACGGCGGGTGGGGGTGCCTCGATTACTTCGTCGAGCAACCCGGCCGCTACACGTTCAACGAAGCGTTTCTGGCAAACCATCATGCCCTGGTCCAGCGAATGAACGACTCGGCAACCGACACCCGTACCCAACAGCGGTTGCGGGGCGACCGCGACGTCGTCGCATTTTACGGCGATCCCAAATGGTCGGCCAAGATGGCCGAGATGCCCAAGTATTACGATCAGACGCTGGAGATCAAGGAGGGGGTTTACACGCTGACAATCACCCCCAACCGCGGCGAGGATTCGTTCAAGCCGGTCAACACGAACGGTTCGGAGCGAGGCGGGCGGCCGATGGTCCAGTTCCTGCCCCATCGAATCAAGGAAATCGAGATCGTGGCCGGCGAGGACCTCAACCCGGTCGTTACCGACGACTTCATCCTCGTCCCCAATCCCCGCGATTGCGATCCGGCTCGCAAGTATGTCGTCCGCTTCACGGCGAAGGAATTTGCCCGGGAGGTTTCTGGCAAGTAGAAGATTGACTCCTCCCTCCCCGAAAGGCCGCTTCTGGATAACAGCCCGCCGCATCGGGTTAACGGCGGAGCGTCGATTCCGACGGATGGACGCACCTGACCTATGTCCGGCCGCTCGCCTACTCCGTGGGCCACGAAGATCTGGCGCGGTTCCGGCAGGGCGAGGACAAGCTGGTACAGTTCGGCAGGCCAAAGAAATCCGCCGCTTGCTGGTTGCCGGTTGAGATGCGCAAGTCCGTTACCGCCGGTACGGTTGCCGGATGGAGTTTTTGGGAAGGACACGTGGGAAGTGTCCGCAGTGGCACACGCACACGGCTATTGACGCGGGGCGGTCGTCGGGTTCTCGGCGGCGGACTGCCGTCTGGCCATGCTGGGGATCGGCTCGCCTTCGTCCCGGGTGGCAACGTAACGAGCCATCTCGGCGAACCGCCGGCGAACGTCCTCGCGGACGTGAACCAGTTTGGCGGCCAGGCGCTGGACCCCCTGGTGGTTGACCTCGGCGGTGCGCGACAGCGATCCCAGAAATGCGGCCGTTTGGGCGAAATTCGAATCCGCCACGTTTCCCGCCATCCCTTGCAGCGTCTGCGCCAGGAGCTCCATGCCACCGCTGTCCATCCGAATGAACGAATCGAGTCGCGATGCCACGTAGTAGCGGCCGTTGCTTTGCCGCACGTAGCCGCTCTTGAGCACCACGATACATCGCCCGCGCACCGGCGATAGAAACAACGGTCCGTCGAAGGCGCCCTCGGCATGGATCACGTGCGTATCGTGATCCTGGTACAGATACGTGATCGTACCCACCGTCCCCCGGCTGTCGGAGACCTGGTACGTGTTGGTACCGGTCTGCCGAAGCGAAATCTGGCTGATCTTCAACAACTCCCAAATGTTGACGATCAGATCGGGGTGCCGCACCAAGAAGAGATAGAAGTCGGGATCGCAGTCGGTGATCTGCACGGGCAGCCGGCGAAAAACGCTCACGTGGGACAGCACCGACATCGCCTTGGCGTGAGCGCTCGGGTCGAGCCGATCGAATGGAATCGACCGCAGCGCGTCGGCTCGCGCCTCTTCGCTGGTTGACGCCTTGAATATGTCGGCGGTGCCAGCGGTGGGAGATTCGGCCATGACCGCCGAAAGGGGCCCCAGCAGCAGCATTGCCCCGAAGACCACCACCCAGACAACCGGCCCCCAGACAACCGGCACCCAAACACCCTGCACCCGAGCCGATCGATAGCCCCTCAAGGGCATCATCTTGCGAAAACGTCCGTCCGCACCCCCCTCTGGATTGCAGTGCATGAAAACCCCTGATTGGCGGTGACGGGTCGGCCGCGCGCAATGTCGGTATCGCGCCCGGTGTCGAGAATGTCGATATTGCTGATTATTCGGCTTGCTCGTAGCCGGACGGTCAGTCTATTTCCCCCGAAGAGTTCAAGGTGTTTGCCTTTTCCCGAAGCGCCCGAGGCATCTGTCGATCTGCCCTTGTGACGTAGCGGCCGATCGACGAGAATGCCGCCCCTAACGGTCCTGGCTATGTTGGAATAAGTTGTTTGGCGAAGCAGGGAAGTATGCGCCGAATCGGAAAAACAAGACCGCCCGCTAGAACAAGACTGCTTGTCATCGCCGCCATGGTCATCGGGGTGCCGGCGCTGGTGCCCGTGCTCTGGGCAACCTACGAAACCCTGATGGTCTCCCATTGGATGGCGCAACTGACGGAGGCCGACGACGCTCGGGTTCCGATGCTGTTGGGTCATTTGGCCGCGATGGGTGATCGGGGGATCCCGGCGCTGGTCGAGGCGATGGGCTCCGATCGCGAGACGGTCGCCCGCGCTGCCCGGCGATGTCTCTCCGATCGGCTTGCTCGCTGGGAGTTGCTCGACCCGCAAGAGGCATCCCGAAAACTGGCCATTCTTGCCGAGGCGCTGGCTGACCAGGTGGAAGGTTTCCCCTTGCCCGCGAGGCGCGATGCGGCCGAATTGGCTGCGCGCATTCTCCGCTGGCCGCTCCATGCCCGTGCCTTCGACCAAACTCGCGTGGTCGCCGCCTGCGATCGAGTCATTCGCACGACCGGCGCGGAGCGTCGCATCCTCGCCGAAGCGGACCGGCTCAACCGGCTGCAATACACACCGTTGGGCTCGGCGACGACAGCCGACGCCTCACCCGGCGATTTGCTCCGCGGGGGGTTTCCCGATCCGACGGCCGAATCCGACGGTACGCGGCTGGCGACGATCGCCGAGTTGCCCGGCGGCGGGCTGCCGATCGAATTGCCCGAAGCGTTTGCTCCGCTGCCGCCCCATCTGCGGCAACTGCAGGTGGCCAGCCGCGAGCCGGGACGATTGATCGCGCCCCCGGTGGCCGACACCGCGCAACCGCTGCGGCGACCTTGGCCCTTACCGTCCAGCGCCGCCGGCGGCGCGCGGCCGATTCCGCTGACGCCCGGTCCTGGTGCCATCGGGGGGGGAGTTCAGGATAGGGCATCCCGAACCGGTGTCGTGGGGACTACGGCCCTCGGCGATCCGGGCCCCCATGGCCAACTCTCCGGGGTCAGGCATCCGGCCGCACTGGCGGGCGTGGATGCGGCAGTGCTGATACGTAGTCTGGGGGCCGAGAATGAACCCGACGGACCGGTCCACGCCCAGCTCACCCGCCGCGGTTTCACGGAGGTGGATTTCGAACTGGCCCGGCGATTGACCGCCCCCAACCCGGCCGTTCGCAGCCAGATGGTCGAGGTGTTGCCG
>JABMRP010001140.1 GCA_013202535.1 Planctomycetota bacterium | reverse complement strand
CTGGGATCATGCCAACTACGGGATGGACGAACCGTGGGTGCGCTGCGATCCGTACGAACAAACCGCCGAACCCGGTGCTCGCGTCGATTTGCGCCTGATCGTCACGAACCACTCGGCCGTGCGGCGCGCGGTTGCCTGTCGGGCGATTCTTCCCAGCGCCTGGGGCGCCGGGGCGACCGAATGGACCCGCGGCGAGATACCGGCCAAGACCGAGGGCCCTCTGCCGCTGTCGCTGACCATACCGCCGGCCACCAAACCGGGCCGGTATGTCATTCCCATCGATGTCGACTACCCACCCTGGACGCTACCCCAGTGGACCGAGGCGATCGTGGTCGTGCCCCAAAAGCCCCTGGCTCTGCCGGGGGGCCGTAACGCGGTCGATTGACTCACTCGCCGTTACCCGTTAGGTTCGTTCACGGATACGCTTGGAGGATACCCCACCCGATGCGGAGACAACGATGCCCGGTGCCGTTCTGCTGGCTGTGACCCTGGCGGCCGTTTCTGCCGCTGCCGATCCCGACCCGCGGGAAGCCGTGGCGGCGCTGGTGAAACTTGGTGCGACCGTGGAACTCGACGACCAGGGAACGGCCCGAAGCATGACCGCCGGCGAGGCCAAGCTCGACGATGATGGACTGCGATACGTCAAGAGCCTGGCGCAGTTGGAAACGCTGGACCTTTCCGCCACGCAGATCACCGACGCCGGGCTGGCACAGGTGAAAGAACTCGCCTCGCTGCGGCGGCTCTATCTGTCGCAGACCAAAGTGACCGACGCGGGGCTGGTCCATCTCGAAGGATTGCTCCATCTGGAAGTGCTGACGCTCTCCGGTACGCAAGTCGCCGGGCCCGGGCTGGCCCATCTGCGAAAGCTCACCCGGCTTCGCGTCCTCAATCTCAGCAATACACGGCTTGACGATCAACCGCTGGCGGTGCTGGCCGGGTTGGTCCGTCTGGAAACACTGGCCTTGCAGGAGACGTCGATCACCGACGCCGGCTTGGCACATCTGGAGTCGCTGGAGAAACTGCGCGTTCTGAATCTTAACGGGTGCATGGTGACCGACGGCGGGCTGGGATACCTTCGGGGGTTGTCCGATCTGCGCATTCTCTACGTGAAGAAGACCGAAGTCACTAGACAGGGGGCGCTCGCCCTGAAACGATACGTGTCGGCGCTGGCCGTCTTTCGCTGAAGACTTGTTCTCGTATAGTAGCCATCTCGCTGGAGCGAGATGTAGCCCTAAACGCCCTGATTCTTAAAAGGCTACATCTCGCGGAGCGAGATGGCTACTATACGCGATAAACGACCGAGAAGGAGTTTTGCCGTGAACCGTTTTCCATGCTTGGCCCTATTGGCTCTGCTCTCGGTGCCCCTCGTGACCGGCAACGCCGCGGCCGACTGGCCCGATCTTCTGCGGGCGTGGACCAACTGGCGCCGACCGCCCAAGCCGGACGTCGTTTATGTTCCCACGCCCGACGACGTGGTCGACCGGATGCTGCAACTGGCCGACGTCTCCAAGGGCGACGTCGTCTACGATCTGGGCTGCGGCGACGGGCGGATCGTGGTCACCGCGGCGAAGAAGTTCGGTTGCCGCGGCACGGGATACGATATCGACCCGCAGCGCGTGGCCGAGTCGCAAGAAAACGTCAAGAAACACGACCTCGGCGATCTCGTCGATATTCACCAGAAAGACATCTTCCGGGTCGATCTGAGCGGGGCCAGCGTGATTACGCTCTACCTGCTCCCCCGGCTGAACACGCGCTTGATTCCCCAATTGGAAAAGCTCAAGCCGGGCTCGCGGATCGTCTCGCACCAGTACGACATGCCGGGCGTCGAGCCGGAAAAGATCGTGCATTACACCTCTCGCGAGGATAGCGTCGTCCACCATCTCTACTTGTGGACGATTCCGCTGAAGAAGACGGCCGCGGGCGACGAAGCGAAGCCGCATGGTAGTAAGTGATGCGTCTCGTTTTGTTTGGGGAAGGAGCTTTCCGGGCATCTAGCATGAAGGGGGCAAGCAAATGTCTCATTTTCGTAGAGATGGAATTGTCTGCATCTTGATCCTGGCGGGAGTTTCTCCGCTCGGTTGCGGTTCGTGCCAGCAGGAGGACGACAAACCGGGTGCTGCATCATCCGGTCACTCCGATCCCACAATGTCCGGACCACCACCCGGGGCAGTCGTAGTGGAATTTGACTTCGGGGAATTCGTCAAGAGCGGATTGCAGGAGGAGGTCTTTGAACCGTTTGATATTCAGGGCGAAGTGGAATCGAGCCTGATGTGGACAGCGATCTTCTCGCCCTCGGTGAAACTCGACACACAAGCGATATCGGTTGTGCTTCTTCGTAGCGGTGGTCCCTACGAAGCCAAGACGGTGGAAAAGCAGTTTGAAGAGGTTTTTCTGAGACTAACGCGGGTACAAACGGAAGACGTCGCAGGGACACTGGCCATTGTCACGACCGTTCGGTTGGTTAACGGCCAGCCAATGATCGATGAGTTGCACTTCTCGTACGCGGAGGATTCGGGCTGGATTGAGTCCGATATATCCGTCCAACCGCTGGTTGTTCGACCACCGGACGACGGGCACTAGGGAATTCCCCGGAATTCCCACCTCAGCCCCACCCGCCGCGAGGGCTACGTCGCAGACCGCACTCGATAACTTTGGTTCATCCGACTAAAGCGTACGCT
>JABMRP010001139.1 GCA_013202535.1 Planctomycetota bacterium | reverse complement strand
TGTCGACGTAACCTAAATAACAAAAGTGGTTTACGTCAGTTTCTCTCTGTTGTGTCTGGGATTTGGTTCCAATGGCACGTCTTGTGCGATCGGAAGAATCGGCGCCAGGGTTCGTAGCAGCCAAAACCGTCCAACGGGGCTGCGGGGAGGAGTGGTGTCTGAGGGGCCAGTGAACCGTAACGGGGCTTGTTTTCTCTTCGCCGTCTGGCCGGGTAGGGCATCGTGAAAAGCCCTTGACGGACGCGAAACCTCCGATCATGATAAATTGGTCAATCTGGAAAGACTAGGCGGCAGAGAGCGTGTTGCCTGGTTGTTCACGTAATTCGGCGAACGTTCTGTTTCACGTAATTTCCGTGTTTTGATTTCCCTTAATGACGTATGGGGACTCGACTGCGTTAAGCTCGGCAAGCTGGGCTTGCGATCGGGCTCCCAACGCTCGTCGCGAAGCCGACGAGAAGCCGGCTCCAAAGGTGTGACTCGGTCTCCAAGTTGTCGGAGTTGGAAGGATATCGGATGAGTCAATCGCCGGAGATTCGCGACCAGACTCGCATCGCGTGCGCCGCGTCGGGCGAATTCCAAGGATGGCTCGCGCAGGCCGGCGGCTCCCTGGCGATCACGACCTACCAGGCGGGCAAAGTCGCGATGGTCGGCTGGAACGGTCGCCAGGTCACTCTGTTGATGCGAGAGTTCGACAAGCCTCTGGGTCTGGCCGTGTGTGGTGGCCGACTTGCGCTGGCCACCCGGCACGATCTCTGGATCTTTGCCAACGCGCCTCTGTTGGCGCGCGACTACCTCGAAGATTCTCCGGGTCGGTACGACGGGTTGTATCTGCCCCGGGTCACTTTCCACACCGGCGCCGTGCACACGCACGACGTGGCGTTTCAGGGCGACGATTTGCTGCTGGTCAACACGCGCTTTTCGTGTCTGGCGCGTTTGAGCCGCGATCACAGTTTCACGCCGGTGTGGCGTCCCAAGTTCGTCAGCGACCTGGTGCCGGAGGACCGCTGCCACTTGAACGGCGTCGTCGTCCAAGACGGCGGGCCCAAGTACGTGACCGCGCTGGGCACGACGGACACGGCGGGCGGATGGCGAGAGAACAAGGCCGCCGGGGGCGTGTTGATCGACGTCGAGACCGACGAGATCGTCGTCCGCGGCATGTCGATGCCGCATTCACCCCGCTGGTACGACGGCCGGTTGTGGGTATTGAATTCCGGCATGGGGGAATTGCTGATTGTCGACCCGTCGACCGGGGAGTCCACGTCCGTGTGTGGATTGCCCGGCTATTTGCGTGGCTTGTGTTTCGTGGGTCCGTACGCCCTGGTGGGGATGTCGAAGATCCGCGAAACGCACATTTTCGGAGGCCTGCCGATTCAGGAGCGCGCCAGGAAGCTGCTTTGCGGAGTGGCGGTGATTGATTTGCGCTCGGGGCTGTTGGCGGGCATGCTTGAATTCACGTCGGGATGCGAGGAACTCTACGACGTGCAATTCCTGCCGGGCATCCGCCAGCCGATGATTCTCAACATGGAGAAACCGGCGGTCCGCCTGGCGATCACCAGTCCCGATTCCTCCTTCTGGCTGCGAGCCAGCGCGGAGATTCGGGAGGCGGAAGGCCCCATGGCCGAGGCCGGCCGAAACCGGGTTGCCCCTTTACCCGCAAAAGACCAGGACGGCGAGATGCAGACGCGGGGTGACTTGCTTCCGGACTCCGGAACCCAGTTTTGAGGAACGAAAACGATGTCGCTCACACGATCGCCTAAGCTCGAAAGCATCAGATCCGGGTTGGCAGCCATCCGGAACCGTTTCGGTGGCAAGAGCCGCCGCGGCGTCGGGCAGACGAAGCACCGCCGCCTCCTCATGGACCCCCTGGAGGAGCGCACGCTCCTGAGCGTGGCCCCGGCCGACTGGGACGACGTGCTCGTCAACCCGACCCCAGACACGGTCGAGCAAAGCACGCTTTCCGGGCAGTCGCTCGCAGCCGACAACGACGGCGACTTCGTCGTCACCTGGACGCGGTACGATCGGGTGCTCGACTCGATCGGCAACCCGGTGATCGATCCGTCGACCGGCAATCCGATGTCCGACGCGAACATCTACGCCCGCTACTTCACCGACGAGGTCCAGCAGCTCACCCTCCCCGACGCCATCGCGGGCGACGCGGATGAGAACGGCATCGGCGGCTCGTTCTCGCTCCTTTACGGCGGCAACGAGGTGCAGAAGATTTCGATCACCGCGACGAACCAACCGTTCACTTCGTTCCAACCGTTGATCGCCGGATCGGTGGTCCTCGGCTTCGACGTGAACGGCAACGGCATCGTGGGTCCCGGGGAAACGACCACGGTCGTCTTCAGCGAAAGTAACCCCTTCACCGCCACCGCCAATACTCTCGAGACCGCCCTGCGGGGGCTCGGCGGGGCGTTGACCGATGCCAACGTCCGGGGGATCAATCCGCACGAGTTCCTCGTCGAGTTCGGAAACCTCTCCGGGGGGGCGGACCAGCCGGAGATCGCGGTTCAATCGGTCGCCTTCACCTCCGGGTTCCTGCCCGCGGTGATCACTTCCACGGTGTCGGAGCCAACGCAGCTCGGCCCGATTTTCGTCTCCTCAACGGACCCCTACCAGACGGCCAACGGGATCGAGCAGACGTTCTTCATGACTTCGGACAATTTTCCCATAGGCCGATCGATTTTCCGCCCGTGGAGGGCGGGCGAGTGCCCGCCGGCCAAGAGGGTCCGCGATACTACCCGGAGAATTTGCGAACCCCGGTCCCCGGCGTAACGGTCGAGCCCTTCCTCGAACTGGATCCGTTCGACAACTCGGTGAAGCCGAGCC
>JABMRP010001138.1 GCA_013202535.1 Planctomycetota bacterium | reverse complement strand
GCCTACTTTCCGCGTCCGATCAGCCCCTGGTCGGCACCCGACCGCAAAGCCCCGCCGCGAAACTGGCAGGACCGCATCCCGCTGGTCGGTTGGCTTGGGCTGCAGCGCGAGTCGTCGCTCCACGGAACCGGGTTCTGGGTGCGGCCGATGCTGCTCGAAACGCTGCTGGGCGTCGGGCTGGCCGCCTTGTATTGGTGGGAAACGGAGGCCGCCGGGCTGTATCCGGCCAAATTCGGCGTCTCGGCCGCGACGCTCCATCTCCAGTTTACCGCCCACGCGCTGTTAATCCTGCTGATGGCGGCTGCGTCCTTTATCGATCTCGACGAAACGAACATCCCCGACAATATCACGGTCTCCGGCACGTGGCTGGGGCTCGTTCTGGCCGCTTTTCTGCCCCTCTCGCTGCTGCCCGAGTTGTTCGCCTGGATCGGTCGCCCCGACGTCTGGGCGAAATCTCGTGATTTTATGCATGTCGCCTCGCCCAGCAAGCTGGCCGGTGGGTTGGCCAGTCTCGGCTCGGTCGGCATGTTGTTCGTCGGCCTGACGTGCTGGTGGGGGTGGTGTTTTGCCTTGATGCGCCGGGTGTGGACAATCCGATGGGGGTGGCGGCGGGCCGTGTTGATCTTCGTGCGTCGCCTCACCCGCGACCCGTCGGCCCGTCCTATTCTCCTTATGGGACTGATCGGATCGGCCGCAATCGGCGGTGTTTGGCACTTCGCCGAGGCTGGATGGGTGGGTTTGCTGAGCAGCCTGGTCGGCATGGCCGCCGGGGGTGGGATCACTTGGGCGGTTCGGGTGATCGGGACCTCGGTCCTGGGGCGCGAGGCGATGGGTTTCGGCGACGTCACGCTGATGGCCATGATCGGCAGTTTCCTCGGATGGCAAGCCTGCCTGATGATCTTCTTCCTGGCCCCCTTCGCCGGTTTGGTGCTGGCGGTCGCGAGATTTGCCCTGCGGCGTGAGCGGGAGATCCCCTACGGACCCTTCCTCTGCCTGGCCACCTTGGTGGTTGTGATCCGCTGGGAGCCGATTTGGGGATGGGCCAGACCACTCTATGCCCTGGGATGGCTCGTGCCGGTGGTGATTCTCCTCTGTCTGGTGCTCTTGGCCGCCGGGTTGGGTCTGATCGTTGCCACGCGCTACGGCCTGGAGAAGTTCATCGACCGCCGCAATCGTGGTTCGTAACACCCCCCGATTGGTTTGATCGGGCACAAGTGCCGGGGCTAAACTACACTTTCGACAGGCGTTTCCCCGCGCAAACGACCGAAAATCAGATCAATAATGACACCCTTATTCGAAACCGTGACCGATCTGCATGACGGAGCCGACGTGCTGCGGCGCCGTCGGTACGGGGTGATCGAGGTGGTCGATGGCCGGCTGCGGCGGATCCGCCTGCGGCCCTTTCCCAAGCTAATCTCGGCTCCCGAGGTTTTGCTGCTGGGCCGATGGATTCATCGCCGGCGCCGCGGCGACCGGTTTCTGGTGTTCTACAATCACCCCCGACGCCACGACCGGTTCATGGCGGTCACCTATACCGTGTCGAACCGAGATTCCACGTTGGCCAGTGCGCAGCAAGCGCGGGACGTTCTCGAAGAAATCGCGCGGCTCAAGGGCATCGATGCGTTGCTGTGCGACGTGGCCACTTCGCGCATCTCGGAGCGTCTTCTTCGCCGCTGGGGTTGGGAGCCGCACGCCCCGGTGCGATGGCATCGCAACTTCATCAAGCGATTCGTCAAGGAAGCTGCGGCCCCTCTTTCGGTTTAATCGATGCCCCCTCTTTGCATGAAGGACACGGAACTGGCCATGTCCCCCCCCGCGGGTCCTGATACGATCCGGCCCGCTTGTCGGTGGGCGCTTGGGATAGGTTCTTGTTTCTCAAACCGCCCTTTTTCGCGACCTGGGTTTGCTCGGGAGAGCCGTGCCATGCGCCCGTTGGCATACATCTTGCTTGCCGCGACCGTGACCACCGCGCCGGGATGTACGAACATGCCCGCGGGGCAGGCCACGCCACCGGGCCAGGCGCAGACGGCCGTGGTGCAACAGAACACACAACTGGCCGGGCAGGTCGAGGCACTGAATCGCGACAACCAGGAACTCAGCGCACAACTGGCCCGACAGGTGCAGCAGGCCAAGATACTGCAAGACCATCTGGCCACGGTTCGGCAGCAACTCAGCGGCATCACCTCGCAGCTTGCCCAACTG
>JABMRP010000113.1 GCA_013202535.1 Planctomycetota bacterium | reverse complement strand
TGGCGTTTGGGCATCTGGCCAGTACGTCGAGCCTGATCAAACTGTATCGGGCGTCGGAGATGGGCCTGGGGGAAATCGTTGCGACCAATCTGGCCGGATATACCCGGTACACGCTCGGCGTGTTCGCCTTGCTGGCCGCCCTGAGCCTGATCGGGGCGTGGACCTCCAGACGAGGCGAAGACGGCATCCGGCCACTGCTGCTGATCGCCGGGCCCGTGGTGTTCATCGCGCTGCACGTCACGGCCAATCCGCTGTTGCGCCAGTGGTATTTTCTGCCCGGGCTGTTGCTCATGGTCTGGCTGCTGATGCGAAGCAAACCGCAAGCGTTGCGAACCGTGGCGGTCGTGTTGGTCTGCGTGCTGGCCGCTCGCGAGGTTCGCGCCGCGTGGTTGTTCTTTGCCGACAACGCCGCGACGGATCGGGTGGCCAAGGTCGAGGCCTTTCTGGCCGAGGTTCGCCGTTTGGTTCCCGAGGGCGAGCCGATCTATCAAGTCGACGGGTCCGGGTTTCCCGGCTTCTTCGCCGATCGGCCGATCGTCAACGGCGACGGACTGGTCAACTCGTACGACTATGTCGAGCGGCTCCGGGCGGATCGTCTGGCCGGGTATCTCCAGGAGAACGGCATCCGTTACGTGATGACCAACAGTCCCGTAACCGGCGAGACCCTGATCGACAACCACGGCCTGATCGTCGCCCGAGCCGACGCGGAGAAGATCGCCGAAGCCGGTCTGGACCGCCCGTATGAAGCAATGGCGCTGTGGCGGTTGGGGGAGTGAGAACGAAGCCGGATGGACGCCGGTCAGCAGAAGGACATTCTGGCTCCAGTACGGGTTCCTTCTCTGTCCAGCGTGAATGGAGAAAAGGAGCCCGTACTTGGTTTTTTATCGTCAAAAAAACCAGTCACTCCGACCAACGCAAGGTGTTTCTTTGTAATAACTTACGGCTTTATGCAATGAACTCCACCCACGAATTCTGCTGAAGATGTGCTCAATCGTGGCGCGGCTAGAAACCCGAAGACTACGAAGCATTCGATCGCGTCGTCGAGGAAGCCCTTCCGCGGGAAGGGATTTCCTGGCACTAAATGTCTCAAAACTTGCCTCCAGAAAGCCTGCCGTGCTATAATTGTGCCATGGGTACCATCGAACAACTTGAAGACTTTACTCGCTTCACAAAGCTCACCTTAGAGAAGGAGGGCCGAGAGCTTCCGCTCGATGCTATCTTTGACCGCTGGCATGAAGAGGCTTTTCGTGATGAAGATCTGGCTCGTATTCAAGCTTCGGTCAATGACTACGACAACGGCGAACGGGGTAGGCCCTTAAATGAATTTCTTGCTGAATTCGACGCCAAACAAGCCGCCGAAGATAGCAAGTGAAATACTCCTTTCACATTCTGCCGAGGGCTGAATCAGCGGCAACTTCTATTCAAAACTCGCCACGGTCGCACGTACCGAGCCATCTATCGCGTTGAAGATAACGTAGTTGTCATCCTGCGTATTTGTGGTCCCGGGCAAGCACCGCGGGGACCAGATGAGATGCCACTCGGCTGATTCTCAGACAACGCTCTGCCCTCAAATCCCCCCCCCTATCTCACACTTCGATCACACCCAACTCGTGGTGGACCGATTCGACCGTTTCGGCGTCGATTTGCGGGAGACCGCGGCCGGCACCGGCCATGAGCGAGAGGTCGGCCAGTTGGTTGACCCGCCGGGGCACGCCGTCGGCCAGTTCATGCAGCCGAGCCAGGGCCGCCGCGGCGAAGGCCGGCGCGTCGCGACCGGCTCGACGGAGCGAGAGGTTGAGATACTCGGCCGTGTCGGCTGCGTCCCAGGGCTCGACGTCGATTCGCAACTCGGCCAACTCCAGCAAACGCGGCCCGATGCAACCGATCCGCTCATGCCGGCCGGCCAGAACGATGGTCAGCCGGGATTGGGGAACCGGATCGAATTGGGCCAGTCGGACGACCTGATCGAGAACCCCCGCCGCCGCCTGGTCAGCATCGTCCAACAGCACCACGGTGGGAAGCTGCTGATAGCGGTGTTCGATGATCCGGTCGGTCAGCCTCTGCCACAGCCGCGCGCCGGTTGCGTCAGGCGCCGGGTTGATCCCCAGCGCGGCGGCCAACTGCCAGAGAAACTCCGCCGGCTCGATCCCCGTAAGGTTGGCTCGCGCCACGGGCACGCCCACCCGTCGCAACCGCTTGGCCACGACCTCCAGCAGCAACGACTTGCCGCTGCCGGTGGCGCCCATCAAGAGCCCCAGCCGCCGGTGCTCTTCGACCAGGTAATGCAGGCGGGCCAACGCCTCTTCGTGCGTCGGGCTCTCGTGGAAGAAGTGGAGATCGAGACGGCCGCGAAACGGTTTCCGATCCAGACCCCAATGCGACTGGTACATGACCTCTCCCCAAGAATAGACATATCCGTATCTACCCTCTATTCGGTAAAATGGCTACGATAACTTTATTCGTGTTACTTTCGCTAGATACCGCAGTTTATGACAACTCGCTATTTTACCGAAGAACCCGTCTCCGGCGATCGGGCGAAGCTTGCCGGGGCCGAGGCCCATCATCTGATCCACGTGATGCGCGCCGCGCCAGGCACGCAGGTGGTTTTGTTCGATGGCGGCGGGTGCGAGTTTGATGCCATGGTCAAGGAGATCGGCCGGACGGCGGTCGAATTGGACGTGCTCCGGCGGTGCGAGATCGACCGCGAGTTGCCGCTCGAGATCACGCTGGCCGTGCCGCTGCCCAAGGGCGATCGGCAGCGGTGGCTGGTGGAAAAGGCGACCGAGTTGGGCGTGCGGCGGTTGGTGCCGCTGACGACCGAACGGTCCGTCGCGCAGCCGGCCCCTCGGGCGTTGGAGCGGCTTCGGCGCACGGTCATTGAGGCCTCGAAGCAGTGCGGCCGGAACCGGCTAATGGAGATTGCCGAGCCGGCCGATTGGGCCCGTTTCGTGACGACCACCGGCGAGACGGCCCATCGATGGTTGGCTCATCCCGGGGAAAAAGGTTCATCCGGGGATTCCGGGGAGGGTGCCATGGGCGGCTTGCCCGCCCTTGCCGAACCCCGGGAAGACAAGGGCGGGCAAGCCGCCCATGGCACC
>JABMRP010001137.1 GCA_013202535.1 Planctomycetota bacterium | reverse complement strand
GAATACGCCTGCCGCGGAGGCACGACGACGGCATATTCTTTCGGCGACGATCATGCGATGCTCGGAGAGTATGCGTGGTTCGTCGGCAATGCCGACGGCAAGACGCACCCGGTGGGCGGGCGGAAACCGAATGCGTGGGGGCTGTACGACATGCACGGGAACGTGTGGGAATGGTGTGCGGATTGGTTTGGAGAAGATTATTACGAGAACTCTCCAACGGACGATCCCACGGGGCCTACCGGAGGCTCGCGCCGCGTGGGTCGCGGCGGCAGTTGGTGCGACCTTGCGGGGGACTGCCGGTCGGCGTTTCGTCGCCACTTCTCGCCTGGCTACCGGGGCTACTTCCTCGGCTTCCGTGTGGCCCTAGTTCCGTCGGAGTAAGCAAGTCAAGCAAGCGGAGGTCGATCAACGGTGGGACGTGCCCGCGGAGCGGGCCGAGCGGAGCGAGAGTCCACCGGAAGATCAAACCGTAGCGAGCGCCGGTCAAGGCGTCGAATTCAGAGAATGGCCAGACAAAACCGGAAGCCGAGGGCGGAAAGCCGAAGGTGGACTTGCCGCCCGACGACGACGCCCGCTGGGGGCCGTGGCAAAACCTGTTCGACGGCAAGACGCTCGACGGATGGCGGGTGATCGAAGACGGAGCGGAGTTCCTCAAGCACGGCAAGGTCGCCGCGACCAGCGGACAACTCGTGCTGGAAAGAGGCGATCCGGCGACGGGCATCGTCTGGACCCGCGATATTCCCAGGGTGGACTACGAGATTTCGCTGGAGGCCATGCGTAAGGGCGGCACCGGCACCATGTGCGATCTGGTCTTCCCCGTGAAGGCGACTGAGTGCAAGCTGGCCGTCGGCGGCCACGACAACACCGACGTGTGCTTCGAACTGGTGGATGGCAGCCACACGAAGATCGTGCGGAAGATGTCCTTCCAGGACGGGCGTTGGTACCGCATTCGCCTCCGGGTCACTGACAGGGCGCTGGAAGCGTGGGTGGATGATGAGCAAGTGCTGGACTTCAAACCGGAGGGCCACGTGGTCGCGCTGAACCCGATCGCGGCACCGATGAAGCCGTTCGGCCTGCGCACGTGGAAAACGGGGACGGCCATCCGCAACCTTCGCCTCCGCCGCCTCAAGCCCGAGCAGAGTAAACCGCCGACCGCCGCCGACTCCGTCAGCGTCACGCTTCGCTCGACGTTGGCCGACTTTCCCGATCCGATCACGTCGCTCGCCTTCGGACCCGAGGGCAGGAAGCTGACCTGCAATGGCAGCGGCGGGGGGATGCTGGCCGTTTGGGACACCATCGAGGGCAAGCAGATCGATAGCGAGCGGGCTGGACAGCACTCCGGCGATCACTGCGGACGGCTTGACGCTCGTCTTTGGATCGGAGCGCTTGCCAGCAAGGTGACCAGGCGGTATGGTTAGTGTGGGCTTGAAGTGGACTGGACGGTCGCCTGCCGTGATCGACGAGGGTCGCCCTATCGACCCGGCGGTCGCCGCGGTGGGAGGAAAGTCCGGGCTCCGTAGGACACGGTGATGGGTAACACCCACCGGCCGCAAGGTCAGGGCAAGTGCAACAGAAAGCAAACCGCCGCGCGGGAGTTTCGACTCCCCCGCGGTAAGGGTGAAACGGTGAGGTAAGAGCTCACCAGCAGGTTGGGTGACCAGCCTGGCTAGGTAAACCCCACTGGGAGCAAGGCCAAACAGGAAGCTGTGGAAGGTTCGAGCGGCAATGTTCGCTCGGCCTTCCCGCGGGTCGGTCCGGTCCGCTATCGACTTCCGGGTAGGCCGCTGGAGGGGTCGAGTAATCGGCCTCCTAGATAAATGATCGTCGCGCGCCGGGCAAACCGCCCGACGGGTACAAAACCCGGCTTATAGGTCCGCTTCAGCCCACTTTTTTCTAAGTCATATCCGGCACGCGCTGCTGGTCGATGAATTGCAGCAGCTTGGAGATGCAGAGCTTGTTCATGCTCGTGCAATGCTCATGGGCCTCGACCCGCAATGCGTCGTGCAAGCTCTTGGGGATGCGGACGGTAATCATCTTGGTCGGCTCGTCTTCGCTGGCGGCCACCGGCCCCTTGCAGCGTAGCCCGACGAGTAGCTCTTGGATTCTCGCATATTCCTCCGTCTGCTCGAATTCCTCCAACGACTCGCGTGAGGGATACATCCGTCGCACCAGACCACCCAAGCCGAGGACCTCCCTGTAAAAGGAGACCCAGTCGGGGTTCTTGGCGTAAAGGCCTTCGGCCTTTCGGGCGATCTCTTGTTTTTTTCCGGCCGGGTCCATCTCTTGTTTCTTTTCGGTCGAGTCCATTTCTCCGCGGCTCCCGCTCAGATTCCATTTGGGATTCGTTCGGTCAACGGTCCATCCGCTGTCCGTCTGTCGGAATCTTATGATGCGGTCAATAGCTCGCCCGATGTGCTTGCAGTGACAGCAGTTACGTCAATGCATTCACGTGCCCGTTTTTTGGGCACAAACGCCGAGGATTCAGGCAGCCCAGAAACTGCCTAAGAAGTGGGCAGTCGGGAGATTACTGTTTTCCAAGGTGTCCAACAGAAGAAAAGTAAGGAATGGACCGCCCCTGGCCAGAGCCGGACCACTTCGGACGACGGATGGAACGCCATATCTCTTCCTACAAACGACCGGCCACCTGATCGAAATATGCAACACACTGGGCGATCTCGGGCAGGGAGTTGTCCCAGTTGTGTTCGTACTCAATGGAGAAGACGCCCTGGAATCCCTGCCGATGCACCTCCCGAAGGATGGCCTCGACGTCGGCCTTGCCCGTACCCCAAACGACGTCGTGTGCGCCTTGCCGGCCGTATTTATTGAGATCCTTGAAATGGAAGGAGACGATCCGGCCCTGGAGTTTCTTGATCGCGTCGACCGGATTGATGCCCGATCGCATCCAATGGCCCGTGTCGGCACAGGCCCCGATCCGCTTGCTCCGGCCCTCGCAGGCTTTCAGTACGGTGTCGGGATTCCAATATCGCGACGGCTCGGGATGATTATGCAGCGCCACGTTGATCTCGTACTCGTCGCACAGCTTGCCGATCACGTCCATTGCGTCGGGCGCCGGTTCGGAAACGATGGTCTCGATTCCCATGTCCTTGGCAAACTCGAACGTTCGGCGGCTGGCCCCTTCGTCCTTCGACAGCCCGCATACACCGTAGTTGCGAAGCTTGATCCCTTGGTCGGCCAGCCGCTTCTTAATTTCGCCGCGCACCGCAGCCGGCAGCGACTCGTCGGTTTTCACATCGGGTCTCTCGGCCGACAGCTTCTGGCCGGGATAAGCCTCAACGCAATGCAACCCCAGCGAGGCCACTTTGTCCAGCGCCTCGTAGAAAGTGAAGCGATTGAAACTGTAGGCCTGGCATCCCAAATGCCACCCCAGTTTCTCGGCTCTCGGAGCACCCACCGCTGCTTCGGCCCCCGAAACCGATCCCGGAAGGAGACTCAGCAGACCGACTCCGGCCGATGCCGCCCCGGCCGTTCGGAGGAATGCGCGGCGATCGACGACGTTCTTCACGGCCTGCCTCATAGTGGCGGTGTTCTTCACGATACGGCTCCTCAGGGGGGGTTCTGTTGGTTTTCCGGCCAGCGACGCATTATAGGGCTGCCGGCCGGGGTGATCAATTGCCTCGGGGGGTGTCGCGGCGGACGGCCGAAACGCGGTGGCATGGCCGAAGTTTGACGTGTCCACCGCCGCCAGTTAAAATAAAGGCTGCCGGTGCCTCCGTCTCTGGAACCTCCGTCTCGGGGAATGGTGACCGAATTCCCACGTCCGCGGGCGTTCGCCCAACGCAACTCGGGGAAAGGAATCCCTCGGTCCGTTCGATTTCATCGGAGGGATCCCGATGCGCATGGGGATGATGAGGCGAAGCCGGTTGCGTACGACTCGGACCGGGTGGCAACCCAGGTGGCAGAACATCCATGAGCGATTCGGCTTCGCAGAATCAACCGCTGGAATCTTCCTCCGTCACGGCATCGTCCGTCACGGCATCCGCTGGCGATCCGTTGGTGCCGGAGAAACATGCCGCTGCCGAGGGCAGTTCCACGGGCTCTTTGTTTCCCCCCGCCGAGTTGGCCTCCGACGACCAGTTGACGGTCATTTCCAGTATTCCTCCGTATGCGTCGACCGCCTCCGAAGGTGCCCCGCGCGATCCGGCCGAACTGATTGTGGGTGAGCGCATCGGGCACTTCGATCTGCTGGAGTATGTTGCCGGTGGGGGGATGGGGCGCGTGTTTCGCGCGCTGGATACGCGCCTGGCGCGAACGGTCGCGTTGAAGATCCTGTTGCCCAATCAGGCAACCGACGCGGAGACCATCCAACGGTTTAAGAACGAGGCACAGTCGGCCGCGCGACTGGACCACGACAACATCGCCCGGGTCTACTACGTGGGCGAGGACCGGGGGCTTCATTACATCGCGTTCGAGTTCATCGAAGGCATCAACATTCGCGATCTCGTGCAACAGCACGGTCCCTTGCCCCTGACCGACACGGTCAGTTACGTACTGCAAGTCGCCAGTGCGCTGGCTCACGCGGCCGAGCGCGACGTCGTGCATCGCGACATCAAGCCGTCGAACATTTTGATCACACCGCAAGGTCGAGCCAAGCTGGTCGACATGGGTCTGGCCCGACTACAAAAATTCGACCACGTCGCCGACGACCTGACGGCCAGCGGCGTGACCCTGGGAACTTTCGACTACATCTCGCCGGAACAAGCCCGCGATCCGCGCGCCGCCGACGTCCGTAGCGACATCTACTCGTTGGGATGTACGTTCTACTTCATGCTGGCCGGGCACCCACCGTTTCCGGGAGGCACGGTGCTGCAGAAGCTTCTTCAGCACCAGTCGGAAGAGCCCGCGGAACTGCGGCAGCTTCGTCCCGATCTGCCCGACCCGCTGGCCGCCGTGATCCGGAAAATGCTGGTCAAGGATCCTCGCCGGCGGTACGCCCATCCGGCAGAGTTGGTCGAGGACTTGCTGCCGGTGGCCGAGGAGTTGGGTGTGCCGGGAACGGGACTGGAAATCGAAATCCAGGCGAGAGGACGTCGGCAAGCACCTCTGTGGGCGCGTCACCTTCCGTGGCTCTTACCGGCCGCCGCCCTGCTGGTGGTGGTGTTCCTGCTGAACCAGTTCTGGTCGGCTTCGGCACGCCGCAACCAGCCGCATCTGCCGCCGCTGCTGAGCGAGATGGGGAACGAGGCCGACGCCGCGCCGCGGGCCGACCGGGAAACCCACCCGGACACACAGCTCCCTCCGCCGCGGGACCCCGACGGCCAGCCGAACGACAAGCCGCCGGCCGCGTCGCCACCCGAGGCCCCGCCAAACACAACCGGCATTCCGCCTGGGGAAACGCCATCGAGCGGATCCGGCGATCCGGCGGGGCACCTGGCCACCGGCAACGAAACGAAACCGCCGGGTGAACCGACGGACGTCTCCGCAGGCGCCATCGGTCCGGGCACCGGGCGTCGAGATGACACTCACGGGCCGGGGAGCACCGAACTGGGGATCCCGCCGACCGGCGACGGCATCTCGCTTGCAGCGGCCGGAGGAGCCGGACTGACGGCGGCCGGAGAAAACACGCCGGAGGGTGAAACACTCACGCTAGCCGGTCGCGATTCGACCTCGCCGCCGGCCCCGGACACCCCTGCGGTCTCCGACGGGCCGCGATGCCTGATCGTGGCTCCGGGCAGTGAAGCCCCGGGGACGTTTCCGTCGCTGTTGGCGGCCCGCGGTGAGGCGGAATCGGGAGACGTGATCGAGTTGCACTTCGACGGCCCCCAGGCTGAGTCGCCGGTGCGGATGACCGATCTCGACTTGACGATTCGCGCCGGCGCGGGATTTCGCCCCGTCGTCGCTTTTCGGCCCGACCCGCAGTCCGCCGTAGACGATCGGAGCGTGCTCACCGTGATCGGCGGCCAATTGACTCTCTCGGGCGTGGCGTTGGAATTGGATCTGTCCGGCGAAGTCATCACCGACCACTGGTCGATTATCGAAGTGCAGCGTGCCCGAGCCGTCCGTTTGGAAAAGTGTTCGCTAACGATCTCCAACACGTCGGCCCAATCGACGGCCCTTCATCCGGGCGCATCGTTTATACGAATCCGCTCGGCAACCGATACGGCCGACGGCGCGTCCCTTCCCGAGGAGACCGATGCCGAGGGCAACACGGGGCCGTCGAGTGTGGAAATTCAGCTAACCGACTGTATTGCCCGCGGCGAAGCCGCCTTTGTCCACATCGATTCCGGGCAGCCGGTCCAACTGGCCTGGGAGAACGGACTGGTCGTGGTTACCGAGCCTTTTGCGCTCATCGAGTCGGCGGCAACGGCCGTTGGCCCCGACGATCGGCTGCAGATCGATCTGCGCCACGTAACGGCCGTTTTCCGCGGCGGATTGTACCGTGCCAGCAGCGCCGCCGTTTCTCTCCATCCGCCGCTTCCGGTGCATGTCACCTGCTCGGGTAGCATCGTGATGGGTACGGCGGAGGTCCCGTTGGTCGAACAAGCCGGTTCGGGCAGCGTTGCCGATTTACAGAGCCGGTTCACATGGAAAGGCGACCACAATTTTTTCGAGGGATTCACCACCCTGTGGAAGATTGCCGGGACCGACGACATGGTCTCGTTCGATGCGACCGCCTGGATCGGGGCATGGCCGGCCGAAGAGGAAGCGGGGCCGGTTTTCGGCGGCGTCCTTTGGCAGGAACTCCCGCCCGCCGGTTCGCCGGTCTGTACGCACGGACCGGCCGGCTACACGTTGAGCCCGGTGGCCGACAACCCCGCCCTGGCCGCGGCCCGATACGGACGCGACGTGGGAATGCAGGCCAACCTCCTGCCCATCCCGCCGCAGCCGAAGTCGCCGCTGGTGCCGTCCGCCAACGATTGACACCCCGGACCACCGCCCGGTAGGATAAGGGAATTGGCATCGGGCGATTAGCTCAGTTGGCTAGAGCGCCACGTTTACACCGTGGATGTCGGCGGTTCGAGTCCGTCATCGCCCACTTCGTCCCTAGTGATGAAAACCGGTGGCTTCTTCGGACGTCATTGGTGTGTGGACCGGGTGCTGCTGGAAGTAGTCGATCGCTCGTTTGATGTCGTCCATCAGCAGGGAGCCCAGGTCCCGACTGACGCCATGCCGCACCAGGATCCGCTGGATGGCCAGATCCTGGCGGTTGGCCGGCAGGGAGTAGGCGGGGACCTGCCAGCCGCGAGTCCGCAGGCGATCGGCGAGGTCGTAGAGGCTGAACCCCGGGTCCACGCCGTCTTTCATCTTCCAACGCAACGCCGGGATGCCCGCGTTCATCTCACCGCCGTAGATGATTTCGAACGGTCCCAGCTTCTCGATTTCACCGGCGATGTACTTTGCCGTTTCGTAGCAGGCCGTGTGAATCTTGCGGTAGCCTTCCTTGCCCAGACGGAGAAAGTTGTAGTACTGACAGACAATCTGCCCGCCCGGTCGTGAGAAGTTCAACGCGATATCGCGCATGTTGCCGCCCAGGTAGTTGACCCAGAAGACGAGGTCTGCGGGGAGATCAACCGCCTCGCGCCAGATCACCCAGCCGACGCCCAGCGGCGAAAGCCCGAATTTGTGGCCCGACGCGTTGATCGACTTGACGCGCGGAATGCGGAAGTCCCAGACCAGGTCGGGCGCGCAGAACGGCGCGAGAAACCCGCCGCTGGCGCCGTCGACGTGCATCCGAATGTCCAGCCCCTGGTCCTGCTCCAGTTGGTCCAAGGCGTCCGCCACCGCTTTCACCGGCTCGAATTGGCAGGTGAAGGTGACACCCAGCGTCGGCACCACACCGATGGTGTTCTCGTCGCATCGTTTGAT
>JABMRP010001136.1 GCA_013202535.1 Planctomycetota bacterium | reverse complement strand
CCGTGGCACGCGGATATTCATCATAATTACAACGCCTGGCAAGCCTTTTGGCCCTTGCCCGCCGCCGGCCAGTCCGAGTTGACCGACCCTTGGATTTCATACATCGACAACATGCTTCCCCGCTTCAAGTGGCTGGCCAAAGACCGATACGGCATCGACGGCGCGTGTTTTCCAATCAGCTCTTTTCTCCATGAACCCGATCCGGCGGCCTGCAAGAGCAAGAACCAACGTCAAGTCGTCATGAACCCCTGGGGGATGACGATTGGCATGGCCGGAATGACTATCCAGAGCATGTGGCAAAAGCATCTCTGCGACCCGGATCCTGAGTATCTGAAAGCCAAGATATACCCCACGCTCCGGGAAGGCGCAAAGTTCTATGTCGGCTTCATGGAGCGGTGCAAGAAGGACGACCAAGGCAAGATTCTTCTGGGACCTTCCTACAGCCCCGAACATGGCCCCATGGGCATCTACAATTGTCCTTTCGACATCGCCTACGTTCATTACACGCTGGACGCCTTCATCCAGGCCTCCGGTGAACTGAACCTGGACGAGGCGCTGGCCGAACAATGCCGCACGTACAAAGCGTTGCTGGCCGACTACCCGACCGCGATGGACACGAATGGCAAACCGGTTGTGGTCGATTGGCAAGGCTGCAAGTACAGGCAGGTTCCCCAGCACAACATCGAAGTTCCCGCTTCACCCGTTTTCCCGGGCGATCAGGTGACCTGGTTCTCTCCGGAATCGGAAAAGGAACTCTTTCGACGCACGATCAAGGATACGCGCCACACGGGCGGCAACTCGCACG
Source organism: Planctomycetota bacterium (assembly GCA_013202535.1). GTDB lineage: Bacteria > Planctomycetota > Planctomycetia > Pirellulales > Thermoguttaceae > JABMRP01. The sequence goes on along the minus strand of JABMRP010001136.1, from coordinate 4,001 downwards.
TCATGTTCAATATCGCCAAAGCGCGGCTTTCGATGCCCGAAGCCATCACCGACGCGAAAGCGTTCTTCCTTCCGCGAGAACTGCCCAACGGATTCATTCGAATGCCCTGGGCACACGGCACGTTCATGCAGGAAATGATCGGGCTTGCCGGGCTGGTGAATGAGTTCCTGCTGCAAAGTGTTGGCCATAAAATAAGAGTCTTTCCCTGCTGGCCGAAAGATGAGGATGCAAGTTTTACCGGTCTGCGAGCCCAAGGCGGATTCGTCGTATCGGCCCAGCAGAAAGACGGCAAGGTCGTGAAACTGGAAATCGAGTCAACCATCGGCGGCAAGCTGCAACTGGTAAGTCCATGGGAGACGATCAGGGTTCGTGACACGATCCTGAAACCGGACGATGGTGGCATGGTCACGCTGGACACGCGTCAGGGAGAAATGTTGGTCTTTTCGGCGAAATAGGGGCTGTCCCAAAGGAGATTTGATATGCGCTGCTTCCTCTTACCGATCATGCTCACCTGCCTGGCTGGACCGGCTGCGGGCTTTGAAGGTCCCGTCGCGGCGGCGGATGATCCACTGGAATTGGCCAACCGGGCCATCCGTTGCGTCTGGCAAATGGACGAAGGCCGTATGGGTCCGCTGGCCGTCACGAACCTGCACACCAAGCAAGTCCTTCGCCTGACCAACGGGCTTCTGCCTCGGGTGGTGCTGGACGACCAGCGCACCATCGACCTGGCGGATCTGGAGCCGATTGGACCGGCTCGCCTGGAGACCCTTCAGGCCGATCCGGCCGGCGCGCGAGAGGAAACTCACCACGCCGGTCGCCGCCTAACCGCCACCTTTCGCGATGAAACGGCGGGACTGGACCTGATCTGGTCGGCCGAGTTGCGCGACGGGGCGAATTACATCGTCCAATCGCTCGAACTGACCGCCGCGAAGGACACAAAGATCAAGGAACTGGTCTTCATCGACACACCGATCGACGGCGCAAAGCAACTCGGCCGGGTCGACGGCTCGGTCGTGGTGTGCGGCGACATCTTCCTGGCCGTGGAACATCCCTTGGCAAAGAACACCGTGGACAAGGACTCGCACGTGCGCTGCGCCTTGCCACGCGGCAACGTGCTGGGGGCCGGAACAACGTGGCGTTACACGTCGGTGTTCGGTGTCGTCGAGCCGGGCCAGTTGCGGCGCGGGTTCCTGGGCTATCTCGAACAACGCCGGGCCCATCCGTATCGGCCCTTCCTGCATTACAACAGTTGGTACCATCTGAACATCGGCCGGCCAAACAACCACATGACCGAGGCCGAGTGTCTGGAGACCATCGAGCACTTCGGGCGCGAACTGATCACCCGGCGCGGCGCGAAAATGGACGCGTTCGTTTGGGACGATGGCTGGGACGACTTCAACTCGCTCTGGGGATTCCACGAGGATTTCCCCGACGGCTTCAAGAATCTCGCGAAGGCCGGCGCCAAGTACGACGTGGCCCAGGGCGTTTGGATGTCGCCTTGGGGTGGTTACGGCGGACCAAAACAGAAACGGGTCGCCTACGGTAAGTCGCAAGGCTACGAAACCAACAGCAGCGGCTTCTCCATGGCCGGGCCGAAGTACAGGACCGCCTTTCGAGACGTCTGCCTGAAGATGATGCGGGACAACGGCGTCGTCTTCTTCAAGTTCGACGGCATGGGCGGAAGCGGCCCCGGCGCGGCCAGCGACGTCGATGCCGTGCTCAACCTGACCCGCGAGCTGCGCAAGGAAAACCCGGACCTGTTCATCAGCGCCACGGTCGGAACCTGGGCCAGCCCCTTCTGGACGCTCTACGCCGATTCGATCTGGCGCCAAGGCGGCGACACGGGCTTTCACGGCCCCGGCAACGGACGCCAGCAGTGGATCACCTATCGCGACATGTTCTGTTACCGATGCGTCGTTGGGTGGGGACCGTTGTATCCGCTCAATTCGCTCATGCTACACGGCCCGTGTATCGGCGACCGGACCAACCCGGCGAAAATGGACCGCGACGAAAAATCCGTCGCCGATGAAATCTGGACCTTTTTCGGCTCCGGCACGAATCTGCAGGAACTCTACATCAGCCCGAAGCTGCTTACGCCGACCATGTGGGACGAACTGGCCGCGGCGGCCCGATGGTCGCGGGCCAATACCGACGTGCTGGTCGATACGCACTGGATCGGCGGCGACCCGGGCACCGGCGACGTGTACGGCTGGGCGTCCTGGCATCCGCGTGGCGGTATCGTGGTTCTGCGCAATCCGTCGGAAAAGCCGTGTACGTACGATTTGGAACTGGCCCGCGCCCTAGAACTTCCCGACCCGCATCTGACCGACTATCAGTTGAAATCCCCCCGCCCGAGCCAGCGGATCGATTCGCTTCGCGCCGCGGCGATCAAACCATTGCGTATCGAGTTGCAACCGTTCGAGGTGCTGGTCTTCGAGGCCACTGCGGTCTCCGATGCGGCGACGTACGACGGCAAGGCCTACCGGCAGCGACGCGCGGCGGAAGAAGCGGCACGCAAAGCCGCGCGAGCGGCGGCCGCCAAGGCGGCGTTCTCCGGCGGAAGCGTCTGGGAGTACACCTATCAAGGCCAGACCTGGCAGCGGCACTTCATGCCCGACGGCAAGGCACATCTCTACGCGGGTGGCGCTCGCTTGGGTGTCTGGAACGGCTTTACGTGGCGCATCGAAGACGATCGGCTGATCGTGGACAAGCCCGACGGCACTTCCGAGGGTCATCACCTCGACGATCAGGGCCGGCTCGTGCTGCCTGCCGGATTGGGCACGGCACGGAAGGTTCAGTAGGGTTCATCCGCTCCCTGCCAGCCACGGAAAGGAATATCCATGCTCACCAGACGCCAGCGTTTGATGGCGACCTTGCGCGGAGAACCGGTCGATCGGCCGGCCGTCTGTTTCCATGAGGTGGGCGGGTTTGTGGTCGATCCCGCGGATCCGGATCCCTACAACATTTACAACGCGCCCGATTGGCGCCCGCTGCTGCAATTGGCTGACGAGCGTACGGACCTCATCCGCTTGATGAGTCCGGTCCGGGCGCGATCGGTCGATCCGACCGGTTCCGCCTCCGGTCCGGTCCGGCAGGAGTTCTTCCGGGACGAGGCCTGGGAGGAGGGTGACTGCCGGATGACGCGGACCACGGTCACCGTGGCCGGGCGGACGATGACCCAGACCACCCGGCGCGATCGCGAGCTGGACACCGTCTGGACGACCGAGCCGCTACTCAAGGATACCGACGACCTGAAGGCCTACCTGAAGATCCCGGACGAAGCGTTCGCCGAATCGGTCGACGTCTCGCCGTTGGAGGCCGAGGAAGCCGAACTCGGCGACCGGGGGATCGTGATGGTCGACACCGAGGACCCTCTCTGCGCCGCCGCCGCGATGTTCAGCATGGAAGAGTACACGATCATCGCCCTGACCGAGCCGGCGCTGTTTCATCAATTGCTCCAGCAGCAGGCGCGGCGGATCCACAAGCGAACGGAACAGGTCAGCCGTCTTCTGCCGGGACGGCTATGGCGCATCTACGGGCCGGAATACGCCTCGCCCCCTTACCTGCCGCCGCGACTGTTCGAGGAGTACGTGGTGCGTTACGTCGGTCCGATGGTTCGCATGATCCAGGCCCACGGTGGGTTTGCCCGCATTCACTCACACGGGCGACTCAAGGACGTGCTCGATCACATCGCCGCCATGGAGCCGGACGCGCTGGACCCGATCGAGCCGCCGCCGCAGGGTGACGTGGAGCTGGGTTATGTCCGGCAGCGGTACGGCAAGCAACTCGTGCTCTTCGGGAACATCGAGATTACCGACGTCGAGAACCTGCCCCCGGATCAATTCGAGCAGAAGGTCAAGCAGGCCCTGGACGAAGGCACGGCCGGCAACGGGCGCGGCTTCGTCCTGATGCCCAGCGCCGCCCCTTACGGCCGAACGATCTCCAGCACCACCATGCGCAACTACGAGACCATGGTCCGGCTGGCCGAAGCGTGGTGAGTG
>JABMRP010001135.1 GCA_013202535.1 Planctomycetota bacterium | reverse complement strand
TCCGCCAAGGCGCCCTCTCCCCGAACCGCCCGCGCCGGAGACCACCCCGCCGGCGCCTGCTCCCCCCGAACGCCTTCCGCCAAGGCGCCCTCTCCCCGAACCGCCCGCGCCGGAACGGGCGCGCACGGGGACGATTTGGGGCAGCGTACTTGCCGACAACAACGGCGACGGCATTCGCGACGCGAAAGAACCGGGTCTGGCCGGATGCACGATCCGGTTGCAGCGGTTGGGGCCGGATTCGGGGCCCATTCGGACGTTTGTCAGCCCCAAGCCCGGGGAAGAGAACAGTTTCGGGCTCAGTATTTCCGCCTCGGGTGATCGGGTGTTGATTGGTGCCCCAAGAGCCGACCTGGGAGCGAACAATACCGGAGCAGCGTATCTCTTCGATTGCCAAACGGGCGAGTTGCTGCACGCCCTCAACACCTCCGCGTCGCTCTCGGATGCCTGCCTTGGCTTGGCCGTTGCGATCGCTGGCGACAGGGCAGCCGTCGCGACCCGCCGCGACACGGTGGAAGGCGTCAATTCCGGTTCCGTCTACTTGTTTGATGTCCCCAGCGGTAAGCTACGGCATGTGATCCGCAATCCCAGTCCCGATCCGCTCGGGAAGTTCGGTCGGTGCCTGTCCTTTCACGGCGACCAAATATTGATCGGCAGTCCACGCGATGACGCGGCCGGGAAGAGAGCCGGCGCCATGTATCTCTTCGATTTTCAAACGGCCGAGTTGGTGCATGTGTTTTCCAACCCCCAACCGGATCGACAAGACTATTTTGGCAACAGCGTGGCGGTCGCTGATGGTCGATTCCTGATCGGCAAAACCCTCGACTCCTCCTTGTCCACCGATACCCTTCTGGCCTATCTATTCGATGCAAAGACGAAGTCCCAATTACATGCCGTCCACCGACCTTTGCCGAAAACCGAGGAACGTCTCGGCAACGCCATTGCGGTTTCCGACCGCAACGCCGTTGCGATTTCCCACCGCCATATGCTGATTGGAGTTCCCCCTCGCCGTTGGATCGAGAATGGGGAAGTGGCGGCATACGCCAATGATCCGACCACGGGCGAGTTTCGTTTCACGCTTAGTAACCCTTCACGGATCGTCGGCCGACGCCGGAACTGTGAATCGCTTGCCATCCTGGACGACCTGCTATTGGTCGGGTGCCCGGACCAGGGAAAGGTCTGCCTGTTCGACGGAGTCACTGGCGATTTGCTCCAGACGCTGACCGCTCCCCGCAACGTCCGGAATGGGAAGTTCGGGTTCACGGTGGCCGTGCTCGATGGGCAGTACGCGTTTGTCGGCGCCATTGGGGACGACCTTGCCGCGGCAAACGCCGGGGCCGTTTACATGTACGAGCTTCCCGTCCGCACAACCGTCACCGACGCCGACGGCAACTACGCTTTCGAGGACCTTCCGCCGGGCAAGTACCGCGTTTGCGTGGAGTCGACCGGCGATGGTTCCCGGCCCCTCATGCCGACGAGCGTGCAAGTCATTACCGTCGAGCCGGGCCAGTCGTTGGAGCCGGTGGATCTGGCGGCCCTGACATCCGAAGTCGCGCCGCCGGTACCTGAAGTTGCCACAACCCCCGAAGTCGCGCTGCCGGTGCCCGAAGCCCCTCCAAGACCCGATCCCGAGCTGCCGCCGCCCGCGAAGCCGATACCGATCCACACCGCGACGGGCTCCGTCTACGACAATCAGAACGGTAACGGCCGGCGCGACCGGGGCGAGCCACCTCTTGCCGGATGCACGGTTCGGTGGCAACGGCTGGGTTCGGAATCCGGGCCGATCGAAGCCTTTACCGGCCCGCGGCCGGTGCTTGGCGATCACTTTGGGATAAGAACCTCCGACTTTCACGGGAGTTACTCGTTGGAGGGACTCCCGCCGGGCGAGTATCGCGTTTGTGTCGAGGCGGCCGGAGAAGGGCCTCAATCCGTGATCCCAGGCAGTGTGCGAATCATTACTCTGCGCTCGGGCCGACAGTACGATCGGATCGATCTGGTGGGTCCGGCATCAACGGACCTACGGCCGGCCCTCAAGGACCCGCTGTACCGCGACGCCGTGCTGCTGCTGACGTTTGACGAGGAGACTCTCGGCAACCGAACCGGCACCGTGCGAATCGCCGATCTGAGCAGAAGGGACAACAGCGGCTTCGCCGTGGGAGCCACGCCGACAAAGGAAGGCAAAGTGGGCGGTGCGTACTCGCTTGACGGCAAGGATGACATCATTGCGCTTCCCATCCTGCACGAGGACTTGCGCCGCGACGTGACCGGGTTTTCCTTCATCGCGTGGATACGTGGAAATCGCTACGAAAGTTCGGAAAGTTTCATTTTCGATTGCGGCAACTACCCAAGCCAAGGGCTGTCCGTTTTCCGGGTGGCAGGCGACAAGGACGAATTCCTGGGGTTCAGTTTGGCGGAGAGGTCTGGCGGCAAGAAGGTCGTTGCGCCCATTGCTAAACCGGACCAATGGCAGCACATCGCCTCCATTTGGGACGGAGAAGAGCAACGCCTATATGTCGATGGGCAACTCCTGGCCACGGAATCCACCGACCCTCTGGTGCTTAATGGCAAATCGATCGGCTACAATCGCGCTCAACTGGGCGCATATGCGACGTCACGCTCTCGCAAGCCCGGATACTTCAAAGGTCTGATCGACGAAGTGGCCATCTTCACTCGGGCGATCTCCGAAGAAGAGATTCGCACGCTCCACCGGATGGGCAACGACGGCGTGCCGCTGGGGAATAGCCCCGAGCCCGGCGCAAAGTCCCCGCTCCCGCCGGGAGAAGATTAGGGAGCGGACGTGTCTTACTC
>JABMRP010001134.1 GCA_013202535.1 Planctomycetota bacterium | reverse complement strand
TGAAGGTCTCAACTTTGCGATTGCGCTGTCGTCGCTTCTGGAACTCGACCCGCCGCCGCTATTGCCCTGGTTGATGGCCGTGCTGGTTTGAATGACGCGAATCCTCCGCAGACCGTGCCCTTGGATCCGGAACTGAGAGATGGCTCCCTGGGTATGGGTCCAGCCCAGCCCGTGCGGATTGCCGATGGCGAAAACATCCTCGCCCACCTGTAAGGGCCGATCCATGTCCCACTGGACCGCAGACGGTTCGTCGGCCTGGACGGCGACGCTGACCACGGCCAGATCGATGCCGTCCGGGGCGACCCAGACGGCGTGGCCCACTTGGGCCGGTTGGCCGACGAGTTTGATTTCCATGTCGGCCACGTCGGGAGCGGCGTCGGACTGACCCGATCCCTCGGCCGCGAAACTCGGGTCGATCACGTGGCGGTTGGTCACGATCAGCGCCGCTCCATCGGCGATCCGCACGATCACGCCGGACCCCATGCCTCGACCGCGCCACCCCTGATCGGTCGTGATCATCACATTGGCTTTCATCGCTCGCCGGATGTGTGGAGCGAGGTTCTCCATGGCCGCCAGATCGGGCTCAAAATCGACGATGGTCCCGTGTCCCGTCAGACCGGGGAAGAACACGGTCAGCAGAATCAGCCATCCGACCACGTCGGCGAGCCCCAGCAAGACGCCGATCAGCGCAAGACTCACGCCTCGCTGCGACGAACCGTGAATTTGTCCCAGGGCCACGGCCCCCAGAACGACGGCAATCAAGCCGGTGATCAGACCGAACAGGGGAATACCGGCCAAGGCCAGAACGAACGCGGTGATCGCCAGGCCGTTGGTACCCGTCCTTGCGGGTGAGGCGGGCGGAAACGGGACGGCCATCCCACCGCCGACGCTGAAGGCAACGGCCGGGCGCGTGGGCAACGGCACGGCATCTTCCAGGTCCCGGTTCGAGATGGTCATCCGGGGGCCCCGGCCGGCTCCCATGGGGCGCCGCGCCGGCGCGCATTCGTACGAACCGCAGCCGTGCCCCTCGAGCCAACACATCTGGTGCTGCACGGCTCCGCACGCCGAGCATTGGACGATCATCTGGCCAGGGCTGATCTCCGCTTCGCAATGCGGGCATCGCGAGCCGGATTCCCGGCTGCCGGCCACTTGCGGCGGAGGGTTCGACGAATCCACGGGCTTGGGTGCTCCGGAGGCGTTACGGGCGAACTTTCCAGGACGACGCGGCGCAAGGAGGCGATTATGGTGCCAAGGCAAAGAGCAGCATCAGAATCGAGTATAACACGGACAGGCCCATGGCTGAATACGCAAGTGTCTGATAAACGGGCCCGGCGCGGGCCAGTTCCTTCTTCTTCGGCAAGAAGAGACAAAAGCTGACCACCGCCGTGATCGGTGCCAGGCATCCCACCAGCAGGCTCACAATGAAGACGACAATCACCGTCTGCTGCAGGCCTTTGGAGGCCTCTTTCCGGCGGATACCGCGCCGGACGTCGAGCATGGTCAACGGGTCGACCGTGTCGAAATCGGTGCGACAGTAGCGGCATCGCACGGCGATCGCCTTGATCTCTTCTCCGCAGACGGGGCAGGTTTTCTTGTCCCCCCAGGCCGACATCGGCTGCTGGGCCGCCGCATCGCCCTTTTCCAGGGCCGGGACCTGGGAGCACCCGTAAGAGCCACACCCCCCCACTTCGGCCCAACACTCGCGGTGGTGTACCTGATCGCACTCGGGACAGATGACGACGAATTCCTCCGCGGCGATGCCCGACTGGCAAATCGGACAGGTCGCCCCCGAGTCGCCCGGACGCGACTGCGACGACGCCAAGACCCGGGCGTCGACCGTCAGCGCGATGCCCGTCTTGCAAACCGGGCAGCGAAAGGCACGGTTCTCCTTCTGCTCGGGGAGCCGCACTTTGGCGCCACAGGTACAGGTAACGATGTTGGATGTTTCCATGGTAGTCGAGAACTCATGAGCCGCGAGTGAGATTCATCGGGTTTTCGCCGTCCCCGCGGCGGCTCATCGGGCCGCCGCCTCGATGGCCAGGCGAATAGCGGTCCAGATAATCATGAACAACACGGAAACGCCAACCATTTTTCCTCCTTTCGGCTTGCCTTGAACCATCAAGATGATCCCCCAGATACATCCGATGCCCGAGCAGAGAATGGCCACAACCCACTCCACCACGGTCAAGTTTTCGTCATCCTCGTTGCGGTATCGTGACGATCGACGTTCCTCTCGCCGCCGCAGGGTTGGATCGAAGATCTCGCCACAGAACCGGCACTTGGCCGCCCCCACCACAATCATCTCGCCACATGCCGGACAGGCCCGTCTTCCCGCGGAACCCTGCGCATGACTGGGCGCGCCGGACGACTGGTACGGAGTGGGCGGCGCCGGCGAGGAGACGGCTTGGTTGAGGTCGTCGAGGAAAGAACCCGATTGGCCGGATTCGCCCGCGACGCCGTATCCGTCGTCTACCGGCTCGGCGTTGTGGACCGCCTCGGGAAGTTGCATAACGGTCTGGCAGTCGGGACACTGGGCCCGTTTACCCGCCGCCGAATCCGGGGCCTGAAGTCGTTTTCCACAACTAGGACAATTCACTGAAATCGGCACGTGCAAGTCCTCCCATGATGTTGCCCGGTACACCAGCACGATGGCTGACACGGGTGTCGCTAAGGTTGTCAGTTGTCAGTCAATAATTCCGGCGGGGTCGGGAGACCCGCGCCGAGCGCGTATCTAATCGCTAATCGCTAATCCCTGCTCTTGATCGAAAACTCCAACACCGTCTTTCCCAACACAATCTGATCGCCGGCGTTGAGCAACTGCCGGGTGACGGGAATCCCATTGACGTAGGTCCCGTCGGGCGTGTCGCAATCTTCGATCTCGAAGCGTCCGCCCCGGTTGTGGATTCGGGCGTGTTGCGGTTCGATGTCTTCGTCCTTGAAGAGGTACACATCCGCCTTGGGCGAGCTACCCAGCACGGTCACGTCGCGAAACATGACGAACTGCTTACCGGCCAGAGGGCCCGCCCTCATCATCAACCAGGCCGTCTTGGTCCACCCCTCGACCAGCCCGACGAACAGGCCGACCAACAGGCCAATGCATGCAAACCCGATACACCGGCTCAAATCGCCCTGCCCGTCGTCGGCGGTGAAGATGAGTGCGATAGGATCGAAGAGCAGTCCGCCCAGCAGCCCGCCCAGCCCACCACCGACAAGCCCGTTCATGATGACCTTCTTTTCTTTCAGGGCAATCCCCTGCCCCAAGCCGGCGGGCAGACTTGACAGCGCCCAGGCGGCTCCTCGCCCCATCATGAGAATAAGGAGGGCAAACCCGGTGATTTCCGCACCGCCTTCATTGAAGGACTCGGCCGTGACTCCCATGATCGTAAAGATCACCTGCGCGGGCTTCTCAACAAGAACTCCTCCTGCAAAACCGACTCCCAGTCCGACGACTCCGCAAATGAATGCACGGCCGGGGTTTCGGCACATAATCCCCTCGGCGGCCCCGAGAAAAAGCCCGATGAACCCGGTCACGGCGGGGAATAGCAGGAACTCCACCAAGGCCATCCCGCCCACGGGGATTTCGAAATCGTCATAATAGGGTTCCATAATCGCCCACGCCACGACGGCCCCCGCGGCGCTGGCAATGGACAAGTAGAACCAACTGGAGTAAATCACGCGAATGACCAGCGGTTGGGGATCCAACTCACCGACGTCGCGGCGCACCGCCCGCTGCATGTCGAGATACGACTCGACAGCCGGCGAGTACAAGTCGCTACTGTCCAGACGGATCGGATTATTTGGGGGTGACATCGGTGGGGTTCACTTTCTCGACAGGACTCGGTTTCTCGGATTGTGTCTCGCCGGTTTGCCGTGGTTGGGGAGTACCGGGCAACTCTGTCTTGGCCTCTTTCTTGGGGGATGCCTTGGCCCCGGTCCCTTCGGTCGGGTTCGGCTTGCCGGCGGCCTCGTTGGATTGTCCACCAGACGCGGCCGGTTTGCCAGCCGGGGTGTCCGATTTACCAGTCGGCGCGCCCGACTCAGCGTCGGGCTTTCCGGATTTTCCGCTGGGCTCGCCCGCAGCATCTTCCGTCGGCTTCTCGCCCTGCAATTCGGCCATCTTGTCCGCGATAATCCGGGCGACGACGGCGGCTTCTCCGGATGTCAGGCTATAGCGGCCCTTGATCTTACCGAGGAAATCGCGCGTACTGCGCAGCCCCTTGGCGACCTCGCTCCACGCTGCCTTCGTCTCATCGGAATCGTCACCGGCCAACTCGACGTGCTGCGTGGATAGGGTCCCAAGAACCGTTTCGATCTTTGCCAGGTTCTCGTTCACTTGATCGAGGTTCTCGCCGAGACCGGGCCTCAGCCCTTTCCAGACGCCGTAATGCGCGACGGCACCCTCGAGCATCCGTGCCCTGTCCCAGTCGCTGCGAAGGCTGCCCAGAAGGTAGCCGACGAGCAACATGGCCACCAGTGGCACCGCAATGCCGAGCAAACGCAGCCAGTCGATTTCCGCCGCCGCCGAAGGAGCCGCCCCCGGAGCCGCGGCGGAAGACGCCGGATCGGGCTTCGCCTGCGATGGCGACGACTGGGAAGGCGCGACGATTCGCTCGCCAATCCAGTAGTGGGGACAGGGAGTCGGTTTGCCCTTGCGCCAAACAAAAATTCCCTCGGTCTTCCTTACCGGATCGACCACATAAGCCACCTGACCCGATCCGGAAAAGAAATGCTCCTGGATGAACGCGTCCCGATCCGAGAGAAAGATGCCGAAGTCGGGGTGCGAATGGTACCACCCCACGATACTCAATTCGGTGAATTGGTTGTCCATCTCGTTGTTGATGGCGGTCCACGTATCGTGGGTGAACGTCACCTCGGCCGTCTTGCTGGCCGCCGAGTCGCAGCGGATCATCTCGGAGACCACGGCGAACGGCCCGTCGTCGTCACGCTCCCACCGGCCAACCAGCACGCCGCCGATCTCGACCGACAAGTTCTCACCGGCATGTTCGACGATTCGCTTATGCACGTCCTCGGCCAAGTGGACGCGAAAATCCTGGCGACGACCGGCGGGAAACTCCGAGCGGGGGAAATCCTCCTCGGCAAGTTGCTTCACGTCGGGCTTGGGAGATTCGTCGGACATTTCCTTGCCTTGATTGCTTTCCATGTTTGGTTATCGAGTCCCTAGTCCCTAATCCCTAGTCCCTAATCCCTAGTCCCTAATCACTAGTCCCTAATCACTCCCAGCACCTCTTCCCGATCGCCGGCGAATTCGTAAAAACACTGCCGCAAGCCACATCTCCCAGCCAATACATCCCACGCCGGCACGCCGAGTTCGGCCAGGGTGTGGTCCAGAAGCGCTTCCTGTTGGCCAATCGTATGATACGTCTCGGGGGCACGGTCCTCGCCACACTGTGGACAGCGTCCCTGGCGCTCGGTGACCTTGCCCAGCGAGGTCAGGAGCGGTTCGTCGGAGTCGCACTTCGGGCAATGGAGCGAGGCCAGCAGGTCGGTGTTCGTCTCGATGACCGCCTCGGGGCCCAAATCGCCGCGCACTCGCTCCAGAAAATCACCCACCCGAGTTTCCCCCACCCGCAAGGGGAGCACCTCGACCGGATCGTCGGCATCGTGGGCGGGACAGTCTTCCTTGCGAGTATAGGAAACGACGTAACTCTGATGCGTCGTGCCTTCGAAGACAAAGCCGCGTCCCGCGAGTACTTCCAGGCCGTGGAGCAGCTTGACGGCCTCTTGCGTCTGGATACCGGCCACGATCGACGCGGTGGTGGGCGTGGTAGGAACTTTGCCCTGCTCCATTTCGTCGCGCGACAGAAGCGCGCAGCTTCGGCGGGCTTCGAGCATCTGCCAGTCGACATCGCTCATCGTACACTCGTAACACGGCCCGGTGGCCGGATCGAACACCCGGGCGACGCCGTCGAGCCGCTCGATGGCGCCGTCGATCCAGACTTTTCCCGCCCGGGCCGCCGCCTGATTGATCGCCACGCGCGCTTCGCGGTTGTCCAGCCCGGCGAGAATCACATCGGCCCAACGGTAAACGCCCAGGCCCAGATCGTACACGATGTTTCCCTGAAACGGCTGGACGCGGATATCGGGGTAGATGTCGGCGGCCCGTCGGGCGGCGACTTCCGACTTCGGCCGGCCGCAATCCTCGGCGCGAAACAGCACCGATCGCGAGAGATTGGAATGCTCGATCGTATCGAGATCGGCGACCAGCACGTTGCCCACCCCCAACAGCGCCAGATCCTTGAGGATCTCATTGCCCAAAGCCCCCGCGCCAATGAGCAAGATCCGTGCCCGGGCGAGACGCGGTTGATCCCACCAGCCGATCAACTCGAATCGGGCGAAGCGGTGATCGTCGTTCTTCTCGGTATCAGCGATTCGAAGTACGTCGCTCACGGTGATGCACTCCAGCGGTGATTTCCGGTTGCAGTCGCAGGATGTCGCCGTCGGACACACCGGCCGAGGCCAGGGTCTGCTCGTCGAGCAATTGGCGGCCGCTGGCGCGATGCTGAAACTTGTAACTCATCATCTGACCGTCCGGGCTGTTGCGAGGAAGATTCATCTTCTCCACCAAGACCGCAATGACACGATTGACCGCCGCGTCGTTCGGCAATTCAACCGTCTGCTTCTTGTTTCCCGTGGCGTCCCAGACTTCGATGCTGATATGGCTCATGGTCGTTAACCGGAATTCGTGACAGACATGGTCGACTTCAGCCAAGTGGTAACCGAACGCGGGGAAGCAAAAGGTGCCTACACCTTCTCCTGGACTCGCACGTAGCCCCTAAGCCGATCCGGATACCCAGCCGATGGCCGTTCGCTTCCGCCCACATCGGGCTCCAATATGCCATACCCCGGACGGGGAAGCAAGGGAGTGCCACCCGTTTGACCCTTCTATGGCATGCCCCCCCCCCTGCGTGAGTTTCGCGGCCAGAAACTCGCGATTCGGTCCATGGGCCGAGCCCACTGCCGGGATAACCATTATTTCGGGGGGGCAGTATATGCCCTCAAGTTTTCTTGCGACCCAGGCGACCGTCCGCCTAGGGATTGCTCACCTTCGGCGCGTTGACCTTGGGTAGCCACCCACCGAGTTGGTCCATCAGCGGCCGCCACTTCTTCGGATCCTTTGCGGCGAGATTGGTGAATTCGTCCGGATCGGCCTGATGATCGTACAATTCCTCGTCGCCGTTGTGATAGTGGATGTAGCGCCAGCGATCCGTTCGCACGGCGTGGTTACCAGGGCCCCAGGTGGTGATCGCCGGTTCTTCCTTCGCGGCAGCCGGATCGCGCAGCCACGGCACGAGGCTCGTTCCCTCGATATCGCCGCGCGAAGGTAGGCCACAGAGTTCGACCAGCGTGGGGTAGATATCCAACAGGCTCGCCGGGCGAGAACAGCGCTGGCCCGGCTTCGTCACGCCCGGCGCGACCACGATCAGCGGCACCCGGGTCGATTCCTCCCAGAGCGTGAACTTCTCCCAATGTTGCTTCTCGCCGATGTGCATGCCGTGGTCGGACCAGAGCACGATGATCGTGTTCTTGGCATACGGGCTGCGATCCACGACAGGGCATGAAACATCTTCCCTCCGCCACAGGCCCGATAGCCACC
>JABMRP010001133.1 GCA_013202535.1 Planctomycetota bacterium | reverse complement strand
GTATCCGCCCAGGGATTGGGTCGTCCGGGCCAACCACAAGGAGTTCTTCGCCGGCCTGACGACCCGCTATTTCGAATCCGAGGAAAGACGCAAGGAAATTGTCGACCGCGATCCTGTCTTCGCGAACAAACTGGAGCAGTACTGGGGCAAGCCCAAGACGCTTTTCGACACCACGCTGGACGATGTGAAACAGCACAAATAGAGAACCGCGAATAGACACGAATAGACGCGAATGGTCTTCATCCACGATATTTGCGCTTATTCGCGGTCATTCGCGGTTCCCAAGGGAATCCTCGATGAACAATCTTGAGTACAAAGATGAAGTGTATGCCATTACCGGTTGCGCAATGGAGGTACTTAATGCGCTCGGGCATGGATTGCTTGAGAAGCCCTATGAAAACGCGCTCGTTGTCGAGATGAAGCTACGGAACATTCCGTTCGTGCAACAGCCACGCTTCGACGTCGAGTATAAGGGCGAGAAAGTCGGACTGTATATCCCCGACTTAATCGTCTATGATCAGGTTGTGGTGGATGCGAAAGTGATTGATGCCATCACCGACCACGAAACAGGCCAGATGCTCAATTATCTGAAGATCACCAAGCTGTCCGTGGGATTGGTGCTGAATTTCAAATACGCAAAGCTTCAATGGAAACGATTTGTCTTGACACGAGGTTAAGGTGACGGGACGGACGGGGAGACTCGTCATGCAAATGGCGAGGAGATGCAGCAGAAGGATCAGAGGATTCGCGTGTGACATGGAATTGAACGAACCCCATCAAGGAGATTCGGCATGGCTATCACACGATGCGGGCTGATGCGCTCAGTGGTGATGGGAGTGATTGCACTTGTGGGTGTGGGTGTAGGCATTCCGGTTGCCGCGGATGAACTGGTGCAAAACTCCGACTTTCGTGCCCGCGAGCAAGAGGTGCCGGATCATTGGTTGGCCTGGACACCGGACTGCGCGGCTGCGGCTTGTACCGTGCGTAGTACACCCGACGGCCTGTTGATCGATGCTCCGGGGCGAGCATACGCAGTTGGCGGCGTGTGGCAGGATATTCAAGGCATTGAGCCGGGCCGGGCGTACGCCGTGGAAGTGACCTGTCGGGCCAACAACATCCCGAGCGTCTATCGTTCCGTGCTGGTTCGGCTCAACTGGATGCGGGAGGCCAAGATGCTTCACCCGGCGGGAATGCTCGTTCGTGGGCCGATCTCGAATCCGACGGACGGCAAGCTAACGTTCCGAGACGTGCTGGTGGCCCCCAAAGAAGCGGATCGCGTCCGATTGTCACTGGAGGTGAAGTGGCCGTGCGGTGGTTCCGTCTGTTTCGAGCGTGTCAGCCTACGGCCGACAGAGCCCGCGGCCGTTCGCAACGTGAAGATTGGCACGGTCTACCTGCGGCCCCGAAACAGCACGCCGGAAAAGAACCTCGACTTGTTCTGCGATCAGATCGACGCGGCGGGGAAGCTGAAGTTGGACATTGTGTGTCTGCCGGAAGCGATCACGATGGTCGGGACGTCGAAGACCGGCGTGCAATGCGCCGAATCGATTCCCGGTCCGTCCACGAAACGGCTCGGCGAGGCCGCCAAGCGAAACCGATTGTGGGTGGTGGCCGGGCTGTATGAGCGCGACGGGGAAAGCATCTACAACACGGCCGTGCTGCTGGATCGAGAGGGCCGCCTGGCGGGCAAGTACCGCAAGGTCCATCTACCGCGAGAAGAGTGGAAGAAAGGGATCACGCCCGGGCACGAGTATCCGGTCTTCAAAACCGACTTCGGGACCATCGCGATCCAGATATGTTACGACTGGTTCTTTGCCGAGCCCGAGCAGCTTTTTGCGTTTCAGCGTGCGGAGGTCCTTTTTGCACCGACGTGGGGCAACACGTTACCCGACGAAGAAGGCAGAGCCCAGGGCGAGACCGTGTTTCGCGTCCGCGCCCGGGATAACGGATTGTATCTTGTACCGTCGGTCTATAGCGGCAACAGTTTGATCATCGACCCGATGGGAAGAATTCTCGCCAACAGCCAAGGCGGCAACGGCGTGTTCTGGTGCGAGGTGGACCTGAACCGACGCGAGCGTCTTCCCTGGGTTGGCCACTGGCGCTCGATCGGCCCTCGCGACCGAATGCCGAGCACGTACGGACCGCTCATGAAGGACCCGCCAAATCCGCTGGAGCCTCCGGGCACACGTTCACTGCCGAACCGGCGGTGACATGTCGTTCGGGCTCGTCTTGCCCGGTGAACAAGCGACGGCTACCGAGGCTGTCGCCTCTGAAACTGCGACAGCACCAAGGCGGCGTTCTGGCCGCCAAAGCCGAGATTGCCGGTCACCACGTGTCGACAGTCTTTCTCGCGCGCCACGTTGGGTACGTAGTCCAAGTCGCATTGGGGATCCGGCGTCCGGTAGTTGATCGTCGGCGGGATGACATTTCGACGCAGGGTCAACAGGCAGGCCATCATGTCGATCGCCCCGGATGCCGTCGTGGCATGGCCGACCATACTCTTGATGCTGGAGACGGCAAGCGAGTCCGCGGCGCGGCCGAACACGCCGCGCAGTGCCAAAGTCTCGAGCCGGTCGTTGGCCGGCGTGGCGCTGCCGTGGGCGTTGAAATAGTCGATGTCGTCGACGTTGAGCCGGGCGTCGCGCAACGCCTGCTGGATGCACCGCGAGTAGCCGCGTGCCTGCGGCTGGGGGTCGGTCACGCGAAAAGCGTCGTGCGTACAACCGTAGCCGGCCACCTCCGCCCAGATGTCGGCCTTCCGCCGGCAAGCGTGTTCCGCCGATTCCAGGACGAAGACCGCACCGCCTTCTCCCACCACGAATCCATCCCGGTCGCGATCAAACGGTCGCATCGCCCCTTCCATCCGGTCGTTCTGAAGGCTGAGAACTCCCAGGCGGTGGAGGCCGCCGACGCCCATCGGATGAATCATGCTGTGGGCGCCCCCGGCGAGCATCACGTCGGCCTCGCCCCGGCGGATCACCTCCGCGGCGTTACCGATCGCCTGTGTGCTGGAGGTGCAGCCGGTGATGAAGTTGGCCGTCGGACCTTCGGCACCCAGAAAAGCGGCCACGTGACGGCAGGCCATGTCGGGCGTCTCCGCGCCGTCGGGGATCCGCCCGCCGACCGGCGTTTGCCCGATTCCCGGCTCGTCGCCCCCTTTGGTCCGCGCAATCGAACCGGCGACGACGCGGCCTAACTCGTGAAGTTCGGGAAAAATCTCGCCGCACCC
The DNA here is from genome assembly GCA_013202535.1 of Planctomycetota bacterium. Lineage (GTDB taxonomy): Bacteria > Planctomycetota > Planctomycetia > Pirellulales > Thermoguttaceae > JABMRP01. The sequence goes on along the minus strand of JABMRP010001133.1, from coordinate 1,224 downwards.
GAAATACACGCCGAATCGTAGTGGCTCGACCCGTGCTCCGGCCAGATCGGCGTAACGGGCCGCTTCCAGCGAAGCGCCGATGGCAAACGCCGTCTGTCGGGGTACGTGTTGCCAGGAATCAGCGTGTTCACCCTGACACGCCAGTTCCCAATCCCGCACCTCCGCGGCCATGCGAACGGGGAAGGCGCCGGCGTCGAACAGGGTGATCGGCCCGATTCCAGACCGGCCCCGCTGAAGACCGTCCCACGTCGTCTGGGCCGTCGGTCCCAGCGGTGAGACGCAGCCGGCGCCGGTGATCACTACCCGTCGAGCCGATTCGATCATTGTGGAAACGTGCCTTGGTGCTCTTCCGGTAATAGGTTCCTACGCCGCACTTTCCGGGGCGGGCGACAAACCGGTCCATTTTACCCTGAGTACTCCCCACTTTCAATGACCCGTCCAATCACCCAACAGGGGGTCCCGGAGTCTTCGCGTCCCCCCGCAAGAAGAACCTGCGGAATGGCGGCTGAGGTCACGGTTTCCCGGGAAGGACAAGGTTCGTTACGTACTTGTTACCGTCGATGGGGGTGATGCGCCCGCCAGTGCCGGCTACAATATGGCCAGAGCGTGCCAGGTACTGTCCACGGGAGCCCGAACATGACACGGCAAGTCGTTTGGTCGATGATTGGAATTCTGGCGCTGGCGGGCCGTTTGCCGGCAGCCGAAGAGGGCGGGCTTTCATTTGAAAAAGCCCAAGAGCTTGAGAAATCGGGAAAGCTCGACGAGGCGTTCTTGGCCTATCTGAAGATCTCCGGGGCTCAGCACGTGGCCGCGCGGGTCGCCCGGCCCAAGGCAGAACACTATCTGAAACTCCTGCGCGCTCACGCCGAAGAGCTTTCGCCGATGTCGGCGCGACTGATCGAGGGCGACCTGCTGCTGGCCCTCGGAAAGAGAGACGAGGCCCTGAAGTGTTACCGGGCGGTCGCATCCGCTTTCCGTGGCGACATGACGGATGATCGAGACACCCAGATCGTAGGCCGCGAGGGATATTTCGTGGAGCCGCCGGCCGCGACCCCGGACCGGCCGACTCGCAACTACCCGGCCGCGCCGTTTTCCGTCGGGCCGGGCAGCCACCGCGACAACTGGCTGGTGCGCCGGTTCATCGCCACCGATGCCACGGACGACGCGGCCGCGGAGTTGGCACGCATCTGGGAAATCCATCGCCGCAACACGCGCCCGTACTTG
>JABMRP010001132.1 GCA_013202535.1 Planctomycetota bacterium | reverse complement strand
CGCGGTCGGCGACGACGCCCGGCGCTCGACCTCGAAGATCATCTGGATCCCCGGACGCATGACCTCGACCGCTTCGACCAATTTGGCCAACTCGATCTTGTCGTGGCCGGAGTCAATCAACCGCCGGAGGAAATACCGGGCCAGCTCAGGGCGGTTTGCATTGGCCAACTCCTGGACCGAACGCACCTGGCGCGCGATGCGCTTGCCCGCCGGCTCCTCGTCGTGACCGCCTTCGGTCCGAAGCGAGTGACGCTCGCTCAGGAAGATCGTCTGAATGCGCGAGCTTTCGAACTCGTCGAGTTCCGGAAAGTCGTCGGGCAGACGAACCTCTTCGTCGGCCATGTTCAAAGCGACATCCGGCTCCTGTCCCCGCGCCGTGCCGGGAACGGCCACTGCGAGCAGGAGAATCCAAAGCCGGGAGATTTGTCGGTAGCGATTAGTCATGGTTTGCCTCGTCGTCGGTGCGCGGGCCGGAATGGCCCGATTCCAGAAGCTCTTTCCACCGTTCGATTTGCCGCCTCACCTGGTCCGGGCCGGTCGATCCGTAGCTCTGCATCGCCCGAACCGCCCGTTCCACCCCCAATACGTCGTACACACGCTCGTCCAACTCGCCGCACGCGGCGGTGAACGACTCCACCGGAAGATCGGCCAGCCGCACATCCTGCTTTCTCGCCTCGCCCACCAGCCGGCCGACCACTCCGTGGGCCGTCCGCTGGGGAACGTCCCGGCCGATCAGGTATTCCATCAGCGTGGTGGCGTCGAGATAACCCCGATCGAGCCGCTCGGCAATGGCCGGGCGATTCAACTGGGCGCCGGCAACCAGCCCCGCGGCCAATTCCAGCACCGCCTCGACCGTGTCGACCGAGTCGAACAGCGGCAGTTTGTCTTCCTGCAAGTCGCGGTTGTAGGCCAGGGGCAGTCCCTTAACCAACACCAGCAGCGTCTGCAAGTTGCCGATCATCCGGGCCGTTTTGCCGCGCGTCAGTTCCAGCACGTCGGGGTTGATCTTCTGGGGCATGATCGACGAGCCCGTGCAAAACGCTTGCGGCAGCTTGAGGAAATTGAATTCCACCGTCGACCAGAGGATCCACTCCTCGGCCCAACTACCCAGGTGCTCGGCGATGACCGTCAGGGCGAAGACCGTTTCGAGCACGAAATCGCGATCGCTGGAAACGTCCAGACTGTTGGCCGCCACGTCGTCGAATCCCAGTCGCCGGGCCACGTCGTGGCGATCGATCGGCAGACTCGTTCCGGCCAGCGCCGCCGTGCCCAGACTCGAAACGTTGACCCGCCGCCGGCAATCGGCCAGCCGCTGGCGATCGCGCTGGTATTTCTCGCACCAGGCCAGCCAATAGTGGGGCGCCAGCACCGGCTGGGCTCGCTGCAAATGTGTGTAGGCCGGCAGAATGCAATCGAAATCGCCGTCGCACCGGTCGACAAACGCACGTTGCAGTGCAACCAACCGCCGGTCGATTCGGTCGATGGCGTCGCGGGTCCAGAGTCGCAGATCGGTCGACACCTGATCGTTGCGGCTGCGCCCGGTGTGCAGCTTTCGTCCGGTATCGCCGATCCGATCGATCAGCGCCCGTTCGATGTGCATGTGGATATCTTCCAGTTCGACGGAGAAGGGGAATTCGCCCCGCTCGATTCTCTGGCGAATTTCGTCCAGGCCCTGCTCGATCTGCCGACACTCTTCGGAAGTGATCAGCCCGACCTGGGCCAGCATCTGGGCGTGGGCGACCGACCCGGCCACATCGTGCGCGTACAATCTCCGATCGAAGCTCACGCTTTCGGTGAACTCCTCCACCCGCCGATCCGTCGACTCATCAAAAACGCCACCCCAGGCTTTTTCGGCCACGGTATGCTTTCCTGACGGCACGGTACGCTTTCCTGGAAGAAGAGGTGTCGAGAAGAAATCCAACATCTTCACTCTAAACAGGTTACGCAAATTTGTCAACGCGCCGAACCGGTCCATTTAGCCCGGCATACGGAAAAAGCCCGCTCACCGTGGGGCGAGCGGGCTTCTTGTTTGCGTCGATCGGTCGCGAGCAATCCGCGTCTATCGCATGCTCAGCGAGGTATCTTCGCCCTTCTTGTGCTTCTCGGCCAACTTGATGGCCGTTTGGGCGATCTGGTAGCCGCCCATCAATTCCATTCGGGTGAAGTAAGGCTCGGTCGTGCCGTTGGCGTGGCGAATCTTTTTGGCGGCCAATTCCTGCCCACTCATGCCGTTGTTCAGGTGCCACGCGGCGACCTGGGCCGCTCGTTGGTTGAGCTGCCCGGTACCGATCATCCGGCAAAGCTGGTGGACGGCCGGGTTGTCGGTGTACTCTTCGATGGGCCGGATCACGTAATGCATTTTGGCGTGGGGCTCTTTCTTGCCGTGATCGAGACAGACCGCGGGTACCTTGAAGTGGGCAACCTTCTCGGGTGCCACGTTCCAGCCACCCCCGCCGCCGCCTTGTTGGCCGCCCATTTGGCCGCCTTGGCCGCCCATGCCGCCGCCCATGCCTTGCTGCTGGCCGCCCATTTGGCCGCCCATGCCGCCTTGGCCACCCATCTGGGCCAAGACGGAGGCGGGTATGCCGGCAAATGCCTCGGGCAGCCGTACGTTGAGCGGCTGGTTCGTCTTATTGGCAATCCGTATGTTGGCCAGCGTCGAGTCCTTGGGGATCAGTTGCACTTCGATCTGACCGCTCTTGATCGCCGCGAACATCTCGACCGTTTCGTGCTCGGGATTGAACTCGCCCATCTTCAGGGCACGCTTCTTCTCCGGGCCAGCGGCCAGTACCAGCGACGGAATCAGTACGGCGGCCATCACCAACCCAAGCCGCGGCACCCATCTGTTTCGATTCGACAACGACATTGCTTCGGCTCCTCTTTGTTACCCGCGTTTCCGTGTCCGGAACTCCCCTTGCCAGAACGGGGGAGATTGCGCCCAATTGGCGCCGGCCGACTACTACACTACCCATCATAGTCGGATTATTGCAAGAATCCAATCAGGAAACACCGGATGATCGGGGATTGCGGGCTGAACCTACACCTGTGGGGGGTATTGCTGGCGAGATCATCCCGATTCTAGGTCCTTCGGGTGGTCCGACTCGCGGCGGATTTCGCTCTATCCGGCTTACCCCAGCGACGTTTCGCGTCCGGGAGGGATGTATGGTTGACAGAAGCGGAATTGATTCTGTAGGCTACCTACCCTTACTCGCGACAGCGGGTTCTCTTTTGTCAACGGTCGGATTGTTGCAGCACGAGCCCAATGATCCGAGAGACTGGATGTTCACGTTTTTCCACGCAAGAGGTGAGGGATGTTCATCGTATTTTGGCTTTTGGCTTTTGTGGCCTCGATCACCGCGTTGGTTTTCGCCTATCGATTCTTCAAGGAGGTGATGGCCGCCGACGAAGGCAACGAGGCGATGATCGAAATCGCCCAACATGTGCGCACGGGTGCCGATGCGTATCTTTGGCAGCAGTATAAGGTGGTGGCCATCTTTTTCGTGGTGATCGTCTTCCTGCTGGGGATCGCGGCGTTTGTGCTGGAGGTGCAAAGCCGGTGGGTGCCGTTTGCCTTCCTGACCGGCGGTTTCTTCTCCGGGTTGGCCGGCTGGTTCGGCATGAAAACTGCCACCTGGGCCAGCAGCCGCACGGCCGCCGGAGCACAAAAGTCGCTCAACCAGGGCCTGCAAGTCGCCTTCCGCGCGGGAGCCGTGATGGGCCTGACCGTGGTCGGCCTGGGTTTGCTCGATATCACCCTCTGGTTTGCCGTGCTCTATTGGATCGTGGGCATGGATCTGGTTTCGATCACCGTCACGATGCTCTGCTTCGGCATGGGTGCCAGTAGCCAGGCGCTGTTTGCCCGCGTGGGTGGAGGTATCTTCACCAAAGCGGCCGACGTAGGTGCCGATCTGGTAGGCAAAGTCGAGGCGGGGATTCCCGAAGACGACAAGCGTAACCCGGCGACCATCGCCGACAACGTGGG
>JABMRP010001131.1 GCA_013202535.1 Planctomycetota bacterium | reverse complement strand
CTGGAGTTCGAAGGCCGCGAAGACCCGGCCACGGCGATCCCCAAGAGCTTGGCCGTGTTGCGCGGGGCGTTTGCGCGGCGGTAGGTGCCCGTTGAAAGAGAGAGGCCATTTGCCATTTCGGGTGCCATGGGCGGCTTGCCCGCCCTTGTTTTCCCGGAATCTGGCAAGGGCGGGCAACCCGCCCATGGCACTCGGCGGCTCTGGTGGCTCGCCGACCAAAGCTGCGCTTCGGCGCCCGTCGCCCCCAGGCACCCACGCAACTTTCCCAACAGGCTGGCCGCCCTCTTGGGGGGGCACGGAAAATGTTTGCAATTCCCGTGTCCATGGTATATTGTAGGAATTGTGCCATTCATGCAGATTGCCCAGTGTATGCTGGGGCTTGATGGTACGGCGTTTTGGGCGGACGAGAGCGGGCAGAGGGAGGACAGACTGTCGGCCGAAGGAGAGGCACTTTGGCCGGTTCGGTGCGTGCCGGACCCTGGACGTTCCATTTGGTTTGATTCCTGGGGGGAATCTCATGACTCGCTTGACGCTACTTCTGACGTTCACGTCTGCCGTTTCCTTGGCACTTTTCTGCGGTTCCGCCGTGCAGGCAGCGACCCTGACCGCCTATTACGATTTCGAGGGCAATTTCAACGACTTCCCGGGCGCCGGGGTTTTCGCGGACGACCTGACCACCGTTGCCTCGGGCGCCTCGCTCGTGGCGGATGGGGCGGCAAACGCTGTGGGGAGTACAATGTCGTATGCCTTCGACGCCCGGACGGGAGACTCCAGAGTGTCGACGGCCGGCTGGTCGGCCGACCTGACCAGCACCGATCAATACACGATCATGTTCTGGCTCAAGGCCGACGACGACAACCAGCAAATGAACAACACGCGCCTGGCCACCGTTCGATATGACGCCGCCAATGCGTCGCAGGGCTCGGGTGTCGGCTGGCAGATCGAGGGATTCGGCCTAAGTGGCAACGGCAACGGCCCCGACCTTCGAATCCAAGGCGGTACGGTGGGAAACTTCTTTGCCCCGGCCGCTAACGGCGCACTCGGCAATGATGGCGATCCCCCCGGCGGCACGCCCGACGACTGGCATCACGTTGCCTACGTGATTAGCAACACGGGCGGCCCTGGCGGCCTTGCCTACATGGAGACCTTTCTTGATGGTACTTCCCTTAACGTGTCAACCAACGTGCCCACCACAGACACAAATCTACTTCAAAACCCGAACGGCCGCCTGATTCTTGGTGGTCACAATCAATCGAACCGTAGTGCGACCGGCCAACTCGACGATTTCGCCCTGGTCGACGGGGTGCTCGATCCTCAGATTATCAGCCAGATCGCCAGCGGCCAGATGTCCCCGGCCGATTTGCTCGCCGGGCCCGAGCCGCCCTCCGGGGCAACCATCCTCAAGCCGGTTGCCGTGACCACCAGCATTACCGGCGATGCGGGATCAAGCCATCAATACCTGCTCGACGACAATGCCGGTCATACTGCGGCCAGCCTTCAGCGACCGGTTGGCACGGGCGTCACGTTGAACACGGGTGACCCGGTGGCCGATGCTCTGGCGACCTTTCACGAGCGAAGCGCCGGTGGTCACGCGGAATCGTGGACGCGCCCGATTGGCTCGGGACTACCCGAGTTCGTGTTCGACCTGACTGGCGGCGGCGATACGAGCGTTGAATCGATCCTCCTGTGGCAGTACGGTAACAACGGTGGTGGCGAGGGCAGGATTGGAAACGCCACCAAGGATTTCCGCGTGATTCTACACACCGAGGCCGAGGGTGCTACATTCGACTTTGGCACGGAGACGGCCGATATCGACGATATTATGGAAGCTTTCCTGGCCGCTACCACGGAGTCAAATACCGCGCAGTTGTTCGACTTCGCCTCGATACAAAACGCTCGTTATGCTGCCGTTCGCATCGACGATAACTACGGCGGTGAGCCAGGCATCATTGCCGGCGGCGACCGGTACGGATTGGGCGAAGTTCGCTTCGTCGCGCCCGGGGCCTCAGCCGTCCCCGAGCCGTCCACCTTTGCCCTGGCCGCCCTGGGCCTGCTGGGACTCGGATTG
>JABMRP010001130.1 GCA_013202535.1 Planctomycetota bacterium | reverse complement strand
GCGGAGGCAATGGTGGACATCGATACCACGGGCGCGGAAGCGCTGCACCAGGTCCTGAAGTTGCTTGCCAGCCGCGGTGTGACCTTTGCGCTGGCCCGGGCCAACCTGCAACTGCCATCCTTATTGCAGCGTTATCATCTCCTTGAGTTGATTGGGGAGAACCGGCTTTATCCCACCAATCGGCACGCGGTCGTAGCCCTTTGCCCGGAACGTAGTCACATTGTGTCCGAAGAAGACTCGCCGGCGGACAACGCCGACAACGAACGGGACTTGTCGTAGATGCCAAAGGAACTCGATGACGGAAAAGGAGACGGAAAAGGTGTCAGGAACCTTTTCCGTCCCTGTTTCTTAACCAGTTCCTTGGCCGGGGCGAGCCCTTTGTATTTGTCGGCTCCGTAGCGCCGGCTGCCGGCGTCGACGTCGCATAAGGCGACAACCTGAACGCGGTCGTCGGCCAGAAAAGCCCGCAAGTCGGCACTGCCGCGTCCGCCCAGTCCGATGCACCCCAACGCGACCCGGTTCGACGGCGCGGGCCTCTGCGCCGCCCCGAGCGCCGATGCCGTTCGAGATCGTTCGGGGTCAGCAAGCCTGACCCCGGCGTCCCAAACGCTCTTCCCCACCGGGCTTGCCCCGGTGGTTTATTGGTTTGGAAACTAACCGGTGCCGTCGAGTCGCGCAACCTTACCTCCCCAGCGTCTCAGCCGCCGGAAGCGGCTGAGACGCTGGGGAGGGTCGCGGCCGAGACGGAGTTGCCGCGCCCTGTAGTTTCCAAACCAGCAAGCCACCGGGGCAAGCCCGGTGGGGAAGAAGGTTGGGCGGGTCTCGCGACCCAGGGTGTGCTGCGCGACCCGGGGCCTGTTGTGATAACCGCTTCGCGGTAACGGGCCGGTGGCCGAAGCGTGGCGTCTCTTGCCGTCCGTTGGTATCATGAAGATCGTTGTGTCTTGAAGAACCTTCATGGAGATGGGACCATGCTACACATACGTTGGACTATTGCCCTGTCGCTGCTCGTCGGTTCGATCACTTCAGCGGCGGGGCAGGATGTGGTTTGGATCGAGGCCGAACAGTTCGACGACTGTGGACGGTGGTCCAACGACTCGCAACATGTCGACCTGATGGGCTCGCCGTATCTGCTGGCTACCGGCGTGGGCAAACCGGTTGCCGATGCGACGGCCACGGTGAAGATTTCCGCCGAGGGAGAATACCGGCTCTGGGTGCGATGCCGCGATTGGCTGCCGAGCCATAGTCCGGGACTGTTCCAAGTGATGGTCGGCGGCAAGCCGTCGGCGGTGACGTTTGGCAAGGCCGATTCCGATGCCTGGCAGTGGGTCGACGGGGGCACCTTCGATTTGGCAGCCGGCGACGTCGAGTTGCGCCTTCACGATCTGACCGGCTGGTGGGGACGTTGCGACGCGGTCGTGTTGGCCACTGACGGCTTCAAACCGGCCGAGGATCTCGAACAGATCGCGACCCAGCGGCTGAAGTATCTCGGCACCAGCGCATCGGTCGAGGCGTTGGGGCCTTTCGACGTGGTGGTTGTCGGCGGCGGATCGGCGGGGATCGGCGCGGCGCTGGCCTCGGCCCGAAACGGTTGTAAGGTCGCGTTCATTCAGGACCGGCCCGTGTTGGGCGGCAACGCGTCGTCGGAGATTTCGGTTCCGCCCATGGGGTACATCGGCAGTCCGCCCGACCGGGTCAACGTGTCGGGCATCGCCAAAGAGGTTTTCCCCAAGCAGGGTTGGCATAACTTCGCCGACTCGGCCAAGATCGAACGGATCGTTCGCGCCGAGGAGAATATCTCCCTCTTCTTGAACACCCGCGCCACGGGCGTGGAGATGGATGGTAAAGACAAGATCAAGGCCGTGCTGGCGCTCGACGTGCATAACGGCCGGCGGATGGCGTTCGCCGCGCCGCGGTTTATCGACTGCACGGGACACGGCTGGATCGGATACTACGCCGGCGCCGAATATCGCATGGGCCAGGAAGCGCGGGCCGAGTTCGGCGAGACGCTCGCTCCGGTCGAGGCCGGCAAGCGGACCATGGGCAATAGCCTGTACAAGGCGGTGATCGTCGATCATCGTCCCGGCGGCGCGTCTTCGCCCGCTCCGTCTTCCGCGCCCGGCGAGATCGTCAAGTACAGCAACAAGGCCAAGGTGACGGTCACTGGCGACTGGACGCACAGCACGTTTATGGGCGGCGATTATCTCTTCCACGGCGAGCCGGGTAAAGCCAACGAGGGCAAGGCGAGCGTCGATATCATGCTCGGCGTAAACAAGCCCGGGCGATACAAGGTCTTCTTGGGTTACTTGGCGTGGTCCAACCGCGCGACGAGCGTTCCGGTTACCGTCGAACACGCCGACGGCAAGGCTACGGTCACCGTGAACCAAACCCTAAGCACCGACGGATGGAAGCTGCTGGGTACGTTCCGCCTGGGACCCAACGCTCCGGCTCGGGTCACCGTCGGCACGGCGGGCACCACCGGCTGCGTGATTGCCGACTGCGTGCGCGTGTTGTCCGAAGACGCCAAAGACCCGAAGGCACCGGAGCCAAAAGCGCCCGAGGTGGCCGAAGGCGTTCCGTTCGATTGCCCGGCGTGGGCCTATCAGTGGAAAAAAGCGTCGGACTTCGAGACCGGCGGGCATCACCGCATCCGCGAGATTCGCCGCCCGGGGAACTACGACGTGCCCTCGCACGGCAAGGGGCGCAGCCCGGGCAATAGCATCGACGGGGCGATCACGTTGTCCTGGTGGATCGAATACGGCGGGATGGTCAACACGGTCGACGACGCCGAGGAAATCCGCGACGAGTTGCTTCGTATTACGATGGGGATGTGGAACTACGCGAAGAATCATAACCCCAATACGGTCGCCCGGAACAAATATCGCGAGCTGGTCTGGGTGAACTATGTGCCGGGCGTGCGCGAGAGCCGGCGGCTGGTCGGCGATTACATCATGTCGCAACGCGACTTCGACCTGCAAACCATTCACCCCGACACGGTCGCCTTCACCGACTGGGGGATCGACGTGCATCATCCCGAGGGTTATTGGGTCCAGGGCAACGATTGTATCCACGTCTACCAAGGCCGGCGGGTCAGCATCCCCTATCGGTCGCTCTACTCGAAGAATATCGCGAACCTTTTCATGGCCGGGCGGTGTCATTCCGCCACGCACATGGCCCTGGGCGGAACGCGCGTGATGCGGCCCATGTGTGCTACCGGTCAGGCCGCGGGCACGGCCGCGGCAATCGCCCACCAGCACCAAACGACGCCTCGCGGCGTGTGCGATCGACATCTTTCGCAATTGCAGCAGACGCTGCTTCGCGACGGATGCTACCTATTGGGCGTGGACAACACCGACCCGGCCGATCTTGCGCGGACCGCTCGGGTCTCCGCCAGTAGTTCGGCCGAAGGGTTGGCTCCGGCCAAGGTGATCGACGGGTGGAATCGCGTGGTCGACGGCGATCGCCACGCTTGGGCTCCGGCCGCGGAGGGCGAATCGCCGACGTGGCTGGCGTTCCAACTTGAGCGTCCGGCCGCCATCGGCGAGGTCCACGTGACGGCGGAGGACAGCAACGTGGACTTCGCCGTCGAAGCCATGATCGACGGCGGGTGGCAGGCGGTGGCCAAGTCGACCGGCAACAGTGCCCGCCGCGTCGTCTTGCGATTCGACCCCGTGACCACGGCGCAGGTCCGCATCATCGCGTCGAGCCTTCCCTCGCTTTGCGAAGTACGGATTTACGAATAGGAAGGTAGCTCGGTCGCGGTCGAAGCGGACTCCTCGCCACCATGAAAGAGCAGGCACCTGTTTCGCGTCAAAATATAGAGGGTTGCCCCCCATCTCCTTTAAGGGAAGACCCCCTCGGATTAGCGGTTCGGTGCATCGCTGAGCAGAAAATCGCGCAAAACTGTGGCAACCGACGTGCGGCCGTGTTATCGTGGATAGTGTATAGGTGTTAATAGGTCTCAATAGAGTCCGGCCGCAGGGCAAGTAGAACCTATCTTCAACAGGCCATTTTCGAGCGACAGCGAGGATCCCATCATGCGATTGGTACCAATGTGTTTTGCGTTGGCAGTGTCTTTGATCGCCACCTGCATCGGCCCAATGGCGCTTGGCCAGACACCGGTGGCGTACTGGCAGATGGAGGAAGGTTCCGGCACGACCACGGCCGACGCCAGCGGAAACGGGCACACGCTCAATTTCATTGCCGGCGCGGCTTGGAACCTGGGCGACGTGCCCCCTCCACCAGCCGTCTCGGGGGCCTCGATTACCATCGCCAACGCCGGAGACTATCTTCAAGCCGCCGACGGATGGCAGGGCGTGACGGGCACGGCCGACCGTTCCGTGTCGGCGTGGATCAAGACCTCGGACAACGACGGTGGGATTGTCTTCTGGGGCACGAATGCCAACGCAAAGAAGTTTGCCTTCCGCACCCAAAACGGCAACGGACCTTTCGACGGCGTGCTTCGGCTCGAAGTCAACGGCGGCTACGCCGTCGGGTCCACCGTGGTCAGCGACGGGCAATGGCACCACGTGGGCATGACCTGGGGTAACGACGCCGACGATAACGTCCGCCAAACAAGGTTATACGTCGACGGCGTGCGAGAGGAGCTTTCCGCGGTCAACGGCAATGGGCTGAACACGGCGGTCGGCGAGCTGGTGCGGATCGGCACCAACAGATCGACCAACCATCTCAACGGCCTTGTCGACGAGGTGCGGATCTTCGCCGAGGTTCTCTCCGACGCCCAGATGGCGGCGCTGGCCGGCGCGGTTCTGTCGCCGGCCGACGTGTACGAAGGAGCCATCGTGGCCGACTCGCCGGCCCTGTACTATCGTCTCGGCGAATCGTCCACCGGCGTGGTGGCCAATTCCATCGGTACTCTGCTGGAAGGCAACAACGGCATTTCCACCGGCAACAAGGACAACGGTTATGGCAACGGCCCCGTGACGGGCGCCGCGTCGCTGCTCACCTCCGCACCCGGCAACACGGCCTATCGTTTCGACGGGGCCGGCGACTCGGACACCGTCGTGGACCGCATCGAACTGGCCCCTCACACGGCAATCAACGACGGCGACACGCCGGCTCGAACCATCGAGCTGTTGTTCAACGCCGATTCGACCGCCGGCAATCAGGTGTTGATCGAAGAAGGCGGGTCGGGCAACGGTCTTGGCATGTTCATCGAAGACGGCGACCTGGTCGTCGGCGCCTGGGGCGGCGGGCAGAATAGCTTCGTCCGCACGCCGATCCAAGCCGGGCAGACCTATCAAGGCACGCTGGTCTTCGACCAGAATCAGAACTCCCTGGCAGGCTTCCTCGACGGCAAGGCCTTCGGCGCCGTCTACACACCGGATGCGATTCCTCAACATACGAATGCCAGTGGAATCGGCGCCTCCAGCGACACCACGCTGTTCAGTGACGGCACAACCGGCACCAACAATTCAAACCCCTTCGCCGGAACCATCGACGAGGTGGCTCTCTACGAGGGCTCGCTTACCGTCGAACAGGTCCAGACGCATTTCGGCGCCACCGGCAACCCGATGCCGGCCTTCAGCGCCTACGAACAGGCGGTGGTGGCCGACAACCCGCTGGCTTACTTCCCGGCCTCCAATCACAACGAGGCCACGTCATTCGTGTCGTCCAACGGTATCGGCTCGGCGGTGGAGGCTTTCCTCCGCGGCAAGGCCCCCGCGGGGATTGATACCGATTCCCGCGCGGCTTCTCTCGTGCCCACCAACAGCACGCCCTCGATCCAGTTCGGCGGCAACGGCACGAGTTCGGGCATGGATCTGCCGGACCACGCGCAAATCAATACCGGCGGCACGAACAACAAACGTTCTCAGGATTTCTGGTTTCAAGCCGCCGACGCCGACGGGCGCCAAGTACTCTACGAACAAGGCGGATCCGGAAAGGGTATGAACGCCTATATCGAAAACGGCGAACTTGTCATGCGGGTATGGACGAACGATCGCGACTGGGGCGACGGAACGACATACGAAAAGATCATCCGCACCAACATCGAAGCGGGACAGACGTATCACGCGGCGCTGGTGCTCGACGGCCGCTCGGGTCCCGAAGGCACGCTCACCGGCTACCTCGACGGCAAACCATTCGGGCAGGTCGGCGGGGTCGGAGACCTCACGGCCCATGCCAGCGATATTGGCGTCGGCTACGCCTACGGCGACACGCAGTTCGCCGGCTTCGAGAACTTCACCGGGAACGGGGTACGTTTCGGCGGCCGCATCGACGACGTGGCTCTGTACAACCAATGGATCACCGCCGAGAGTATCCAATCTCACGTCCAGGCGGGCACGGCGGCGGCCGTGGATTTCGGAGAGTATGGCAACGCCGTTCTGTCGCTCGACCCGATTGCGTTCTACTACGCGGGCGGTGTCAACGTGGCCAATCCGGGGAACACGGCTTCCGGGCTGGGCAGTGTGTTGGACGGCCGCTCGCGGTTGAATCTTGAGGTTGCGGCCGACCCCGCAGCCGATACGGCCCCGCTTGCGCCCGGCGGCACGGCGGCCACGCGGTTCAGCGGTAACGGACTGATCGGCATTCCGGACCATGCGAAATTGAACACGGGTGTCGTGAGTCAACGCGGCATTGCCCTGGCGTTTCTCACCGGCGACGATGTTTCTTCTCGCCAGATTGTGTTCGAGGAGGGCGGCACGGGCAACGGCATGAACATCTACATCGAGAACGACGAGGTCCATCTCGGGATGTGGGGTACCGGGGTGCCGACCACGTTCCTTTCCGAGTCGATCGCAGCCGATACGGCCTACCACGTTGTCTTGTCCTTCGACGCGGACAACGACCTGTTCACCGGTTTCCTGGACGGCCGCGAGTTTGCCGACCCGTTTACCGATCCGTTCGCCAGTATGCCCGTTCATAGCGGCAACGTCGCCTTTGGCGGCATGTGGAACGACTCGCTGTTCCCCAGCGGAGGCGTGGGCGGAGACGGCATCTTCTTCACCGGGGTGATCGACGATCTGGCGATCTACAACTCGGCCCTGAGTAAGGGCGACGCGGGGTTCCTCTATCGGAGTTACTTCGTACCAGAGCCGTCCACGCTGGTTCTTCTGCTCCTTGGCACGATGGGAGCGGTTCTGCTGCGTTGCCGTAAGAGGCGGGTGGTTCAATAGCCTGCGTCCGGCCGAAGCGCGGAAGATCCCGCCGCTGGCGACGAGCCTGACGGCGGGAGCGGCCAACGGCGGAAATCGTGGGCGGGAACGAAATCCGCACTGCTTGCAGGCAAGCAGTGGCACACCCCCTGCTTCTTACGCGGATCCCCCCTTGCGCCGGCACTCTGGCCGGAAAGTTCATGTAGTCGGCGCAGCTTAACACGCGGCGCGGATTTACCTCGGGCCGCGCAGGCTGAAGTGGTAATTTGTGCGGATATTTCG
>JABMRP010000112.1 GCA_013202535.1 Planctomycetota bacterium | reverse complement strand
GCAAACTGGTGCCGGCGGGCCGCCGGGTGGTTTCGTTCGGCCACGACGATCGACTGTTCCAGCTCCAGCATTTTCCTGGCAACGCCGTCTGCTTGGGGGCCCCGTGCCAGGGTGTCAAGTTTGATCCGCATGGTTTCGATCTTTGCGCTGACATCGACCGCCAATTGGGCACGTTCTATCGCCCGATTAGCATCATTGATGTCCTTTTGTAGCGCCGCTAATGCCTCATAGGTTTCCGGGCTGATCGACCTTCTCAATATGCGATTGATGTCGTTGCCCAACGACGCGGCCTGGTTTCGCAAGTCCTGCCGCTGGAAAGTCTCAATCGGGGCGCTCCGCTCGGGTGTGTCGAAGGCGGCCAGCGCGGCGGACATGTCGGCGATCGTTTTGACGTCGGCGACCAGCCTGTCGCCGAAGTCCGTCTGCGGTGGAATGACAATCGCATCGGCCTCTTTGCGTAACCGCTTCTGTTCGGTTTGCATTTTTGGAATTTCAAGCCAGTCCATGCGAATCGCAAGGTCTTCACGGAAATGCCGTACAATCCGATTAGCGGGCTCCAGGAACTCGCGAGACGGTATCTCGTCGGATCGTTCGCCCCGGGCTACAGCCCAAACGTGCTCGTGGTAGAGTTCAAGCCCGGGGACAGGCGGGGCTTCGGTTTCGGTTTGTTCGGTCTGTGTACTCATTAGGGTATTTCCTTATTGTAGAATCGCCCGGGCAAAAGCTTCACCCGATGAAAGGTTAGGGGACGTTGGAACGGGTGTGGCCCGGTCGGTGAGTGCCGCGGCATACTCTTCGGCGGCTGTTAGCGGCCGCGCGGCCACCTCCTGGATGATGCCACGGCGGGGCTTTGGGGAAACCTCGGAAATTTGCTGGACAAAAGTTTGCATAGATACCTCTGGGGTTAAAACGGAAACTGTCATTTTGGTTAATCGGCGCAAATGTGGCCGATGATCCTTTCGGGGCGGTATGCCTCGGGTGGCGGTTGCGCGGCGGCTTCAAGTGCTTGGGGTAATACCAGCGCCATCGCCGTTGCCCGGTCGCCGTGACCAGTTCGGCCGCGAGGCATGACCAACCGCAGACCACCGGCGGCGGTTTCACGGATGGACAGCCGCTGCAAGTCGTCGATCAGTTCGGGGTGAGAGAACAGTTCGATCTTGCGATCTCGGAAGCCCTCCAAAACGGCCCCAGCCATGGCCGTTAAGTTTTGGGCGGTCGGCTGTACGGCAATCATATTGAGCCCCTCTTGCCGTAGTGTTTGGCTAAGGTGTTCACACTGCCATGGGTCGTAATAGATCGAGGGGAAGCCGAACTGCTGCCGTAGTTTTCGTATCGTGTTGCCTACTGCGATCAGGTCGATCTGACCGCCCGCTGGCGGCTTCCAGTTTGTTACGTGGGCTACGCGCACCCGGGCGGTGCCGAAACGTGGGGCGACGATTGCAAAACTGGCGTGGTCTCGGCTGATTGCCAAGTCCAAACCACCAGCGAAGCCGTAGCCATCTTCCGCGTATGTCATCGGGCCGTTGTGAACGATCGCGGCCTGGATCAGGTCCGGGTCGATGCCCTCGCCGCTGCCAGTTTGCCAGACGCCACGATATAGCCGGTCGAACCTGTGCTTCGGGTTGCGCCGCTTTGCTTCGGCAATGTCCGCTGGATTCTGCCAGGGTGGCGTCTGGTCGATCTTGAAGAAAGCCCATCGCGGATCATCCTGATATATCTGCCGCCAGTCCCAAGCTAACGATGGGAGGAAACCAGCGTTGGTGCAATACAGGGCGAAGGCGTTGGGCATCTTGGAGAAGTTATCCGCCAGCGTTTCCACGAAGCCAGTGTCGGAAATGTGGCTCAGTTCGTTCTGGATCAGGAAACTAGGCCGGGCGCCGTGAGAACCCAGCGCGTCGGCTGTGAGAATCTCAGCTTCGCAGGCGTTCGCCTTGTTGACCAGTCGCCACCGCTGCCGTTCCACCCGCTGGCCGATCCAGGGGTTCGCGTGCATCCACTCACTGGCGCTCTTGTGGACTTCCGAGGCCTGCTGCTGATCGGCGGCTGCGATCTGGATAGTGAGCGGTGATCCCGAGAAGGCCATGGCCCACAACACGGCTGCCGATGCGATGCAGTCTTTCCCGGCGCCTTTGACGGCTTCCACCCAGACGCCACGTCGGGGCGGGGTCTGCTGTCGGGCGAGGGCGAGAATACAAGGGCTGATC
Source organism: Planctomycetota bacterium (assembly GCA_013202535.1). GTDB lineage: Bacteria > Planctomycetota > Planctomycetia > Pirellulales > Thermoguttaceae > JABMRP01. Next base: position 6,512 of record JABMRP010000112.1, on the reverse strand, counting down.
GCCTCCAGTATCTCGCGCTGCCATGGCGCCATCGCGTCGCCCCATCGCGGTGATCCGGCCACGGGGAGGTGGAGGTCGTCAAAGAATTCCATCGGGCTCGTGGCGTATCGCTTCAAGTCGTCGCCGGTGATCGCGGTCGCGCTCATTCGTTCGGTCCTTCCGTGCTGTGAGGGTCGCCCTCTGTGGCCCGGTTGGGATCGTGGGCCTCGGTAGTGGTCTCGGTAGTCGGATCGCCCTGATCGTCGCCCTGGAGCGGTTGTTGGCCGTTTCCTGGGGCGCCCGCGAGAACGTCCCAAGGATCAGCGTTATCGACCGCCGCGCCGTCCAGGCCCAGCTTCTCGATCATGCGGTGGCGCATCCCCGCTGCCCAGCACGCGGTCTTCATATCGGAGACCGGGTTATCGCTCTCGCCCTGGGCAACATGCCAATCGGCTATTCGGGCCGTGAGTTCGTAGCGACAGGCGAGGTTGACCAGACTAACCCGGCTTACCGATAGACCGCCTTGCGATTCAGCCAGTAGCGATTCCAGGGATCGGCGAAGTTGCCACGCGGACTGAGCGGGGGAAGTGTACCGCTCCGCGAACCGCGTCAACACGATCCCGTGGCGTTGGGTGCGGGCGCCGTGGCGGCCACGGTTCACATTTCCAGGCGTTCCAGGCATCGATCAAAACTCCCTACTTTCAAGGGGGAAACGGGCTCCAACGGGCTACAGCCCGGGCTACACTACAGCCGAAACCGCTGGGTAATCAGGGGAAACATGCGATAGGCCTTCCGATTGCAGATCAATAGGGCCGGGTCTTTCGGCCTCCGGCGCGGCGTCAAAGTCGAACGATTGTTGGGCAGGGCGATCGCTGGGGGCGGGGCTCGGCTCTTCTCCCTCAGGCCACGACAAGCGTTCGAGGGTCTCGTTATCGGGCAGCGCGAGTTCGGGATCAGGCCACAGCGATTTGCGTTTTCCTTTTCGTCCCACGGAATACGTCCTTTCGGCTCCCTGCCACTTGTGTCACATGTGACACTTTGCGCCTTTTGTTACCCCCTTTCCCTTTACACGTTATTCTTTCATTTCTCGCGAAAGGGTAGTACAATAGGGTAGAACTGTCACAAGTGACACACTTGGCTTGGGTTTTCGTTACCAGTCTTCACTATCTTGTCTCTCTTTACTTTTCCGGGCGATTCGCTGTCGGATATCGACCGCGATGGCTGCCGACACGTCGGCCCGTTCTCCGGTCCAGCGAAAGCCCCGCTCGCCGCTTCCACCCATCCGATAGGGGGACAATCGCCACAGCCGTTTTTCGTCTCGCAACTGCTTTAGGGTTCTGGTAACGCCGGCCGTTTTCTTGTGGTCGCCAGTCGCTTGGTTGAACCACTTGGCGACGATATCGTTTGGCAGGAACACGTCGTCGCGATCCGCGTCGTATTCGAGCCACGCCAGTTTGGAGGCGAAGTGGCTGGTGATGATATCTGACTCCTCCTCCTCGACGTCGGCTTGTCCTCGCCGCTGGACGATCAGATCAAGGCAACCGTCGGGGTCGTCAACGCGAGACAGAACAGCCGATTCCCAGCTTGCCCATCGAGTGTGCAGTTGGATCGGCTTGGCTGGCTGTCGAAGGAACCCAATCAGGTCGGCAATGATCGCGGTGCGGTTGGCCTCGATAAATCCACTGACACGCTCTTCCCAACCCCCGTCGTACTCCGGATCGGCCAACCGAACTTCGACGACACGTTGGCTCATATCCGTGGACAGACTGGCCCCGTTCAACGTGATGATCCAAGTGAGCATGTTCGGCCGAGTCCCGTTGCCGACGTACATCCTGTGCCCACTGATAACGACGCTGGTAATCAGCGCCTCCAACTCGGCCCAACTCAGGCGCAGCGTCTTGACGTTATCCAAGAGGGCGATCCGTATTGCCGCCGTCTCGGCCGTCAGGAGCCGCGTCTTGATCTTGCCGATATCTTCGTTGGCACTGACGTCAACATGCCCGCCGAATATCTGCCCGGTGAATTGTGCGAGGCTGCTTTTCCCTTTGCCCCTGCCCGATAGTGCGGTGAACAATAGGGCGGGGCGGCTCCCCGCTGGACCACCCCACAAGGGTGTTGCGGTGCAAGCTGTTAAGAGTTGACGATCGAGGTCGGTTTCGAGGGAGAAAAAATCGAGATACTTCGCCAGCGTGTCGCCGTTGCCGGGCTCAGGAAACTGGCAGGCGTAATAGTGATTGTCCACCCTGGGCTCGTGGGGCATTTCCTCGATTGCCTCGTATCGTCGCGCCGTCCGTCGCAACTCGGCAAAGGTTTCATCTTTGGATACACACCCGGAAACGCGATGCCAGTAAATCGCGCCGACTTTCCGAGACAACCACCCGAACAATGCGGCCGCCTTCTCCAACCATGAAATACCGTGCTTCTCGTCGTCGACGAATAGGGCACTATCAACCCGGCACGGCCAGCCCTTCGACGCTTCCGCGATTCGCGTGATGACCTCCGACATTGGCAAAGGGACTGTGGTAGCGTCTTTCCCCTCGCCCTCGATCACCGCGTTGGTAATCTGCCCACCCTCGGATGTAGAGGGCCCCGCCTCTACCGCGTTCCCGATCGCCATCTTCACCGCGTCGGCGCCTTGCTTGGCTATCACGTCGCGAACGTCGGCGCCGTCGGTGTCCGTGAACTCCGCGGGCAGCACGGCGATCTTGACCGACGCGGCCAGCCCTCGCAGAACCGCCGCCGATTTCTTCGCGCCCTTCTCGCCCGCCGTATCGCGGTCTGGAATGATCGTGACGATCACGCCTCGAAACATCGGCGCGAACTTTGCGGCCAGAGAAGAACCCGGCAGCCCGGCCGCAAGATAGTCCAGATCGGTCAGCGCGGCGGCATCCTTGAAACCTTCGCCCACGATCCAGTGTTCACCTGGCTGGGGCAACCGCCCGCCCGGCAAGAACAGCCCGACCGATTTCCCCTTCGCGTAAAATCCTTTGCCACCGTCCGGCTTCAGCGTCGAAGTCGAACACGGCTGGCCGTCCGGCCCGTACATCGGAACGACCACCTTGGCACCGTCCACCGTCGCGCCGAACTTCCTCAGGCCTGTGGCCGTGATACGCTTGGACCTCGCGACCAACTCGATCGGATCAGCGGGCGCCCCGTGTCGGCAGTTGCCGTTACGAGAAACCCCGAGATACTCGGCCAGCGTCTGGACCACGACAGGAAATGGATTGTCCGTCAACCACTGCAGCGCGGCCAACCCATCGCCGTTCTTTTCGGTAAAGCAATGATTACAGAACACGCCACCGGTCTTTGCGAAGTCACCGAACACCCGGAACCGATCGACGCCATCGTTACATTTCGGGCAAGCGTGGTGTCGCCCGTCGAGTAGCTCGGGAGGGACACCGCCGATCGCCGGCAGGATCTCCAGCCACCGGCCAGCCGCGGCCTGCTTGACGGCCTCTACGTCTATTCGATCCGTCGCCAGACTCATTGGTGTGTTCCCTCAATGGACGCTTCGACCGGTGCCTCGACCGCCTCGAATTGGTCACAATCCCCACCGCTGATTGTGGGTGTAACGTGCCGAGTTCCAACCCATCGAACACAATCGCATGGGCTCGGATGGCCCAGCGTGTGCATACGCTGATCGAGATGTCGGCAGGATCGGCAGATCGGCCGGTGGCCGAAGGTGTAACTTTTGCTATGTCGCATGGTTTCATCCTCCGTTGAAAACTCACCCTCGACCCGGCCCGACGTTCGCCGGGCGCGGGCGAGGATGAAAGACACTACAGCGTGGGAACCGTCTCTTTCGTGGGGTCGGGTTCCCAACTTTCGATTGCACCCTCGATCGTTTCTTTGAGAAACTGAAAGACCGCTTGGATGTTGTCACCGACGTAGATGGCCATTGCCCATGCAGTGCCCCCTGGGGTCTCCGCAAACGCCCCCTCGTGGTAATCCTCCATAATGAAGTCCCTTACCCAATCAGCATCGCCTGGGGCAAGCCGATCCTGAGGGGGAATCACAAGCTTGTCGGGGTTAGGGCGCCCAATGATAATCACGCGCTCATTGCTGTGGTCGGGGAAAATGGCACAGCTTCCCTCAGGTGCCACCGTGTCAACCGCCCACGCAACCAGTTCCAAACCTTCCATCGTTTCATCCTCTCAAAAAAGGTTACAAATATCCGGACGGCCTACCCGCCCGTTCGCATCCTCTGTAAAAACGCAACTAGGGTTTCTCTACTGTATATGATCCGCTTGCCGATCTTGCTTGCCTCGATCTCGCCGCGCAGACGTGCATCGCGGAGGGAGTGCCTTGGGATGCCCATGATGGCCGCGGCTTCGGCTTCGGGGAATGCCAGACGATCGCCCAACTTGGCAGTATCGGCTTGCACCTGGTCGAGAACTTCGGCCACAACGGCTTCGACGATGGGGCGCAGATCATCCGGATCGAAGTGGAGGTTCACGGCGTGGCCCCCTTCTTAATGGAATCCCTTACGCGCCGTGACTGCCGGCGCGAGGCGGATACTGCCTGCTGCTGCGCGAGGCGAAGCTCTGCCGCCGCCGCCGCCAGCTTCGCGTAGGCCCGCTCTTCTTCGGGGGTCAGTGTTTGGCTCATGGGATCATCCGGTAAGGCAAAAGGAATGTCGGTCCCTCTAACCCCTCCGGAAATAGGGGGTATTTGCGCGCAAAGTACCCCCTAGAATCGAGCTAACCCGTGGTGCCCCAAGAGGTTGGGGAAAAGAAAAAAAAAGCCAGAATACCCCCTTAGCTACCCCCTTAGGATTTCCGGCGATCATCGCCCTCGCTGAGATGTTCTTGTCCTCGTTTGTCGCGAGGCATCGAGCGGGTCTTATGCTTGACCGCCGACTTCCCTAGCTTGCTCATTGCCGCCGTGTAGGACTCTTGAACCGTGGATCGATCTTTCCCCAGCCGTTTGGCCGCCTTAGCGACATCACCCTCACATTCCCCGACCACCTGGACGGTTTTCACCTGTATTGGGGTGAGGGGGTTAGTTTTCGCGGCCGATCGCCTCTTGCGTTTCTTTCCTGGGGAATCGGCCGGCGATCCGCACCACAACGCGATCCGCCCCAGCGCATCGAGGGCTTCGGTCACGGTACACGGGTTGCGAGGCGGATTCGGAATCGGCGGAAGCCCAGCTTCGACGATGGACCGAATCGCGTGCTTGATTGCCCCTTTGGCGGCGACGAGGACTGCCTCGTCATCGTCTTGATACACGGCATAGTTCTGCGCTATCTCATTGCAGAATGCCGCGATCTTCTCCACCGTGTCGTGGGGAGACGGATCGTTGGGTAACTTCTGTTGGGGCTGTTTTTCCATGAGAATGACCCTTTCGGTTATCGCCGGACCGGCCGGCGCTGGCGCCTGAAGGATCAACAGGCACCAGTCGCCAGCCGACGCGGGAAGCGATCCCGCTGCCCGGCTCTATTCATTGTCCACAGTCCGATGGAAAACTCCACCCCGAACCGCCGACACTCAATCTGCATACAATTCTTGGGCTACTTTCCGCTATGCCACCCGACCACCCCGAACCGCAAACCCCTGGTTTTCCCGGGTTATCCGTAGCGGAGCGTAGTGGGGTGTAGGGGGCACAGCGTTTCCCGAAAACGATCCATCCGGAGCCGTCGCCTGCGGTCGTCGTCCCGCCATCGCTTCTTAGAAACGGGCGATGCGGCGGCGGCAATGAAAGTGAGTCCGTGCATGGGTTCATGCGGAGCGTTTACGCCAACCTAGGGGTTGCGCCCAAGAAAGGAAGCAGCATCCCGTAAACATAGTAGCCGACCGCCATGGCGATCAATGTCGTGACCACGTAGCCCCAGCGGCTGCGATATCGTTCGGACCGGATTCTGAGAAAGACGGCAACGTTCGCCGGTAGCAAGCAACCGAGCATCACCGGGAGTATCGGCCCCAGGGCAACGTTCGTCGCGAACGTCAAGTTCATGTCGTCTGCCACGAATAACGCCCGGAAGAACCCTTGAGTCGCCAACACTCCGAAGAGGGCCAAGAGGTTCAATGCGACGAGGGCAGTCAGCACGAATTTCGACAACACGGGCAAGCGGCCAGCACGTGCTTCATGCGAGGGAGAAGCGTTCGATACCGGGTTGTCTTGGCTATCGGGCATCGTAGCATCCCAGGGCAACGGTGTTGCGATTTCGAGATGGGCGGATGGAACACACCGGGCAATTGGCAGCGGGTCGGTCCGCACGGCACGACCGCCACGGCAGGAACGTCAGTCTACCGCCGATCCTATGCCCGCCGCAAGGGCAAGGGGTAGACTTCCGAACTCGCGTTCATCCGCCTGAAGCACACGCCCTCCAGCAGCGAAATACGGGGCCCTCATCCCTGTCTGGAGCCCATTGGCAGATCACGGAGTCTTCCCGCAATTCTCCGTTCCCTCTTCTCCCTCCTGTTCAAGAGTCCGAATTGGAACAGAAGGTAGCAGAGGAAGCAGAGAAAGGGGAAGTTGTGTTTCCGCCCGGCTGTGATACCCATGCCGACCGCCGGGGTGTATATTGTCGGCGG
>JABMRP010001129.1 GCA_013202535.1 Planctomycetota bacterium | reverse complement strand
ATTTTCGGCCGGCCGTGAGACCGAAGGGGAAACACATAAGATCGCCAGTGCAGCCAGCAGCAGTCCTGGCCCCGATCGTCGCATCATCCGGGCATCGCCGTACATGTCAGTCGCTCCCCTCTGCTTGCGTTGTGCGAAACCGCTCAAGCTCAATATACCCACTTCCGCGCTCTAACCCCTCATGGGAGTCAACTATTCTAGCTCCCCGGCGGGCCGCATGGCAAATGGCGCAAGCCCTTGACAGCAAATCAGCACGGGGCTATATTAGTAGGGACACTCGCGTACATTCAGTGAGCCCCATGAGGAGAATAGCCATGCGACCGTGGAAAACACTCGTCGTCCTGGTGTGTGGTATCGCGTCGGTTCTGCCGTCCGTGGCGGCTGAAACTCCGCAGCCGCCGGCGGTGATGACTGTCGAGAACGACTACCTGAAAATCGCCGTCGCCGCCAGTGGGCAGACCCTGCACTTCATCGATCGACGTAGCGGCGTGGACTACTGCCGGCCGGCTTTGCCATTTGCCCGCGTGAGAAAAGATGGCAAGACTTATGCCGCGACCAAGGCCGCGTACTCCAGCGGGCGGTTGACGTTGGAGTTTGGCCCCAGCGGCGTAACGGCCGTGCTCCAAGTCAAAGCCTCAAAAACATACTTCGTCATGGAGGTCGTCTCGGTCAATCCGGAACAGATCGATGAGCTTGCCTTCGTGGACATCCCCCTCACACTCACCGGAGCGACGGACGAACCACTGGCCGCGTGCGCGTTGGCGCTCAACCTGAAAACCAACGTGCGGGCAATCCCCCAAGCGACCTCGCACCTGTGGGCGGCGAGCTACCCGCGATTTGGGTTCGCCGGAGCGAAAGTGGCATTGATCGGCTGCCCGTACGGCGAACTTCGCAACGTGATGCAAGCGGTCGTCACCGCTGCGGATGACTTGCCACATTCGGCAATCGGCGGCCCCTGGGCTCTGGACGGTCCGAACAACTACGGCTCCTACCTGTTTGACTTCGGCAACCTCACCGAAGAGACGGTGGATCGCTGGATCGACTTGGCACAAGAGCTCGGCGTTACGCAGATCGACTTCCATGGCGGGCGTTCGTTCCGGTTCGGCGACTTCCGCCCGAATCCAAGCCTCTATCCGCGGGGGGTGGCGAGCATGAAAGCCGTCATCGACAAGCTGCACGCCGCGGGGATTCAGGCGGGGCTGCATACGTACGCCATGTTTATCGACAAGAGTTGCCCGTACGTCACGCCGGTTCCCGACCCGCGACTGGGCAAGGACGCGGCTTTTACGTTGGCGGCCGATCTGGCACTCAAAGCCACGGACGTGCCGGTTACGGAGTCGACCGAGCGTATGTCCACGATCACCGGTTTCTTTGTCCGCAACAGCGTCACGTTGCAGATCGACGATGAGCTGATCACCTACGCGGGCGTCTCGAAGCAGCCGCCGTACGTTTTCACGCAATGCACTCGTGGCGCCTGCGGCACCACCGTCGCTGCGCACAAGACGGGCGCGAAGGTGCATCACCTCCGCGAGTGCTTTGGCCGCTTCTGTCCGGACGGTGACTCGACTCTGTTGTCGGAGGTAGCCGCGAAGACCGCCGAGCTCTACAACGGAGCCGGGTTCGACATGATCTACCTCGATGCGCTGGACGGCGGCGATACGATCGCGGGACGCGACAACGCCTGGCACTACCAGTCGAAGTTCACCTTCGAGATCTGCCGGCGGCTCAACAAACCGGCGATCATGGAGATGAGCACATTCCATCATCATCTTTGGTACGTCCGCTCGCGCATGGGCGCTTGGGATCACCCCACGCGCAGCCACAAGAAGTTTGTCGACATTCATTGCCAAGCGAACGCCGGCCTGAGCCGGCAGTTCCTGCCCGGCAACCTCGGCTGGTGGGCGTTTAAAACCTGGCAGGGCGCCATGGGCGAGCCCACCCATGTTGATGACATCGAATACCTCTGCTCCAAGGCGTTGGCGAACAACCACGGCCTGTCACTGATGGGCATTAGCCCTTCCTCGGTCGGCAGTATCCCCGCGCTGCCGCGACTGGCTGCCATCGTGCGGCGGTACGAGGGCCTGCGTCACGCCAACTACTTCACCGACGCGGTGAAAGAGAGGGTGCGAACCCCCGGCGACGAGTTCACACTGTTCTTGGCTCCCAACGGCCAATGGCAATTTCGCCCCGTCCATTACGACAAGCACAAATTGCAGGGGATCAACGGCGGGGGCAGCGCTTGGACCGCCACCAATCGTTTTACCCGGCAGCCGCTCCAGTTGCGGATCGAGACGCTCATGGCGGTGGGCGCGTACGACGATCCGGCCAACATCACACTGGCCGGCTTCAAAGACACTGCTGAGTTCGCGGACCGGGCGACGCAACCAGGGATCTCGGCCACTCTGGAAATTTCGGCCAAAGAGACGAAGGTCGGCCCAAGCAGTGGACTATTCACCGCCACCAACGCGACGAATACGCCGAGGGGGTCGTGGTGCAAATTCGGCAAGGCATTCTTGCCGCCGGTGAACCTGAGCGGCCATCAGGCGCTCGGCGTGTGGGTCCACGGCGACGGCAAGGGCGAGTTACTCAACTT
>JABMRP010001128.1 GCA_013202535.1 Planctomycetota bacterium | reverse complement strand
GCGTGATCAAGACCGACATGACCAAACCGGTCACCGAGAAATACGACAAGCTGATCGCCGAAGGCCTCTGCGTGCAACCCCGATGGGGACTGCCCGAGGATATCGGCCGGGCCGTGGCCATGATGGTCCGCGGCGACGTCGCCTACTCGACCGGCCAGGTCGTCATGGTCGACGGCGGATTGACGCTGGGAAGGCTGTAAGGGCTGTCCTCGGGCGCGACAGGCGGCCAAACGCTCTCGGAGAAGAAGTCTGGCAGGCAATGGGGGCAAGGCATGAACCTCGTTACTCCCTGGTATCCCATCTTCCGCAACGAACAGAAGCAACTTGCCGCTGTGCCGCGTCTCTTTTCTGGCAGTAGCGAAGTCAGTTGCCTTCCTTCCACGGGCATGCCATAATCGGCCGTCGGGGAACGTGGTACTCGATTTTTGGAAGGCCGAGCATGATCAAACGACGATGGTCTAGTGGCGCACTGTGGGCCGCATTGTGGGCCGCACTGTCAATGAGTTGGCTCATCGTAGCCGAAACGGCGTCCGGTCAACCCATGCCGGAGCTTCCAACCGCCTGGCAAAAAGCGTGGGAGAATCCCGAGCCGCAGCATCGGCCGTTGCAGATCGTGCATGGCATTCACTTGCAGGGCGGGCAACCGGAGGGCGTCGACCAGATGGTCGCCGGCAGTCGGCCGGGGAGCATCGCTCGCGCCGGGATGCAGCGTTACCGGGACCGTGGACTGGGCGGTGTGGTCTGCAACGTCAACTTTCAGGACTACATGAAGTCCCAGGAAAACTGGCGGACGTTGACGGCGGCGGTCAAGGCCTGTCAAGAATTGGGCCTGATCGTGTGGATCTACGACGAGAAGGGCTATCCCAGCGGCGCGGCCGGCGGGCTGGTACTACAAGAGAATCCGGCCTACGAGGCTTTGGAACTGGCATTTGATGCAAGTCGCGAGGATCCCTTTCTGGTTCGCCCGGCCTACGAGTACACCCACGCCAGCAACAACTACCATGCGGCTCGTCGCTACGTGAACCTGATCGATGATCGGGCCGTCGGTTGTTTTGTCGAGAAGACGCACGAACAATACTGGCGACGGCTGGAACCGTTCTTCGGAAACACGATCCAGGCGATGTTCACGGACGAACCTTCCCTGATTGCCGTCAACATCGGGCAGATTCCCGAGGACGCCCGCAAGCGAGTGACGGTGGTCGACCCGGTCGATCCGAATGTCAAGTGCTTGCCGTGCGTGCCGTGGAGCCACGACCTGGCCGAGTGCTACCGGAAGCGTTACGGCGAAGATCTGTTGGAGCATCGCCGCAGCCTGTTTGCCGGCGACTCGCTCGACGATCGTCGGGTGCGGCGGCAGTTCTGGTCGCTGATCGCGGATCTGGTCGCCGATCGATATTTCGGCAAACTGGAGCGCTGGTGCCAGGGGCATCGCATTGCCTCTTCGGGGCACAGTTTGTGGGAGGAAGCCTTGCTGCATCATGTGCCGTTGGAAGGCAACGGGTTGAAGGTGTTGGGGCGGATGCACATCCCCGGGTTGGACATTTTGAACTCGGACCCGGAGGCGGTGATTCACAACGGGTGGCTGACCGCGGCCCTGCCCGCATCGGCAGCGCGGCTGGGCGGGCGACGGCGAGTGATGACCGAGGTCAGTGACTTCAGCCAGAAGATGGGCGGCCAGGGACCGGTGGGGCTTGCCGAAATGCGGGCCACCGCGGCCTGGCAAGCAGCCTGGGACGTGACCGACTTCACGTTGTATTACAGCATGGGAGATCGTTCCGCCGACGACTATCGCGAGTACTGCAATTTCGTCGGCCGCCTCAATGCCGTACTGAAGGAGGCCACACCGATCCCCGAGGTCCTGCTCTACTATCCCATCTACGACTTGTGGGCCGAATACGTGCCGGTCGCCGAACCTTTGAAACTCGACTCGCAGTCACCCACGGCTCGGCAACTGGTCGCATCGACCCTGCGCATGGGGCAGATGTTGCAGCGCAGCCAGATCCCCTTCACGCTGATCGATCACGAGAACCTGGAGCAAGCCGACGTGCAGGCCGACGGCACGCTATCGATCGGAGGCCGGCGGTATGTATCGTTGGTCTTGTCCGCCGACGTCGAGTTACCCCAACCGGCCGCCGCGATCGTCAAACGCTTCTCCCAGGCTGGCGGGCGCGTGTTGCGCGACGGCGTCGGCGACGCCGCAAGCTCGACCGTAGCATTAACCGCCGCGATGCAACCCGCGGCGAAAATCGACCCCGCATCCGTGCGAATTGTACTGGGGCGATTCACTCGCGACGGACGAGAAATCGTGCTGGTTGTCAACGTGGGCAGCCAGGCCTATGAGGGACGGCTCTCGGTCCCCGCGTCCGGCGACTGGTTGTCCCTCGACCCGGCTTCGGGCGCGGTCGAGCGAGCCGAGGTCGATGAAAAGGGCGATATTCCGCTGGTCTTGAAAGGCCGCCAGACACGATTACTTGTTGGACAAGCGAGCGTCCGGTAGACCGAGTACATCACTCAAGCGGCTGGAGATTCGCGCTTTTCGGGTCGAGGCGGAGCACATAAATCTGGCCGTTGGTATCGACGCCCCAGATCAACTCTCGCCGCGGATCGAACATCAGGCCGTCGGAGCGGCCGTGCGGAAAGGCGCGCGTGGTCCGGCCGTTGCGCTGGTGCGCGGCGTATTTCAGATCGAGCGTTACCCAGCGATTCTTGGCGCAGTCGTATGCCGGCGTGGGTGTGTGTGGGCCGGCGTCCTTGAGAAACGTGCCCATCAGGATCAGGTTGTGGGTCTTGTCGTAGCAGCAGCGGTCGACGTTGGCCAGGCGACCGGCCTTCCGCATGCCTTCGGGCGAGAGGGCCGTGACCGCGTAGGTCTTCATGTCCAGCGCCCACACCTGCCCGTTGTAGGGAGTCCCGTAGCCGGACGTGTTGATGATCAGAACGCGATCGCTGTCGGCGTCGTAGCAGATCGACGAATTGTCGACATAGGCGCCCGGCAGCGTGTCGCCGGTCGTTTCCAGTTCGATCCACTGGCCTTGCTCGTGGTCGAACCGGTGTACTATGCCGTACGCGTCCCAGCAGATGGCTCCGTTTGGTGTGGCGGTGAGCGTCAGCGTGTAGAAGCAACTATTGTATTGCATCGCGTTGGGCTTCCGGCCGCGGCCGATCCAATCGGCCAGGTCGGGATCGTACACGTAATAGTGGCGCGGCCGACCGGTCATGACCATCTTCTTGCTGGGCGGGTCGTAGGCGTAGTTCTGGTACGTGTGGCCGGTGATCCACGGTCGCAGGTTGAAGTTGAAGCCGCCCGGATAACTCGTGTTGCTGTAGAGCTGCCCCAGCGGGAACTCGACCGGAAAGGGCAACTCCCAGCGGTTGGTCGAGAAGTGGAAGTGGGGCACGTCGGTCCCGCCGTGGGCCGAATGACCGCCGCTCCAGCGCAGCATCATGTCGCGGTCCGTATCGATCCGGGCGGTGCCCCAGTCGCGATTGAGCCGCGGACGGCGGGGCGGATCGGTAGCCACCCACTCGTTGGCCGGCAACTTCTTCAGCCAGGCCTCGAACCGTGCCGCGTCGGGCTTCTCGCCTTGCAGGTAGAAGTCCGGATGAAAGGGACCGGTGCGGTAGACACGCGAGTTGGGGGCGACGAGTTGCGACGGATTGCCATCGGCCGGCGACCATGCGCACGACTCGATGTCGAGAACCCACGGACCGTCGTCCAGATCGAGGTACTGCCCGCCGCAGTAGTCGGTATTGGAGGCGTAGGTGTACCCGCCGGACATGCGGAGCGTGCCGTCACCCAGGGCCTCCAGGCGGTGGTTCGCCCGAGGTGGCGGCGCGCCCTCGGTGTGCCGCTGCATCCAACGCCGCTGGGCAGGGCTGAAGACCCAAAGATCGTTGGTCAGATAATCGAAATGATCGCCTCCGAAAAGGACGTAGAGCTTCGTCTTGGTGTCGTAGACGAGGGCATTTCCGGGCAGTCCAGCCGCGGCGTTCTGCTTTCGCGGCGTCCCGCAGTCGATCGCCCGAGGCGGCGGCTCGGCGTCCAGTGCTTCGGCTGCCAGTTCGAGATTGACTTGCGCGGCGTGCAGTTGCCCCAGCATGTCGGCGGAGATGACGCGAG
>JABMRP010001127.1 GCA_013202535.1 Planctomycetota bacterium | reverse complement strand
GGGTGTTTGGCGGGACTTTGTTTCAGTTTCGCGGAGCCATTGGCGGGCGAGGACGGCCGGGTGGTGGTGCTCATCAGCCCTTTCCTTAGTGGAATCGGCGGCCCGGGAGCCCGGAATGCGGGGCCAGTGACCGCCAGAACTTGGGGGAACGGAACAAGGGAGGAACGATCGCCTGGGCGCGAGGCCATGGGGTGGGAGGGGCCAGCGGGCAGCCGTTGGTGCCCCAAGCCGGGAGATTCACGGTTCGCTCTTCGATTCCGGACATCGCCTTCGCCCGCGCGCCGCGCCAGGGGCGGCACACAAATTCCAAGCCGATCGGCATCGGGGGACGAGGCCGATTTCAGCCGGTCACGCGTCTTCAAACGTGCCAGCACTCAGCATAACTCAAACCGCCCCGATGGGAAGACCCTCTTTTCCATTTCTTCACGGCTTTTTTCATTTCTCCGCGGTTCTTCGATTATCCGCCGCGAACCGGCCCCCCTTGATTGCCGGGCAGCCGGGTTTCTCTTATCCTAACCGGACGGAGTTTCCACGCGCGTGTCCGGAGAAAGCTGCCATGTCCGGCGTGTTTGCCATGATGTTACACGGCCATATCCCCTACTGCCGCAAGTCGGGGGTGTGGCCGGCGGGCGAGGAATGGCTGCTCGAAGCGATCAACGAGAACTACATCCCCCTGCTACGCATGTTGCGCCGGCTTCAGGCGGACGATATCCGGCCGCATCTGATGATCGGCGTCGTCCCGATCCTCGCCGAGCAACTGGCCGACGAGTACATGAACCGCCGCTTCGGCCAGTACATGGAGGACAAGATCGCCCGGGCGGAGGCCGACGTGGCCCGGTTTCGTCGTGATCCGGCCCGACGGCGGGTCGCCCGATATTGGCACCAGCGGTTCGAGACCCATTACCACGCGTACCGGGAAGAATTCGACGGCGATCTGCTGGGTGTGTTGCGATCACTTCAAGACGCCGGAGCGATCGAGGTGCTCACTTCGGCGGCCACGCACGGGTTTCTGCCGCTGCTGGAGCGCGATTCGGCCGTTTTCGCACAGGTGCGGCTCGGGGTTGAAACGTATCGACAGACCTTTGGCCGCGATCCCCGGGGGTTCTGGCTGCCCGAGTGTGCCTATCGGCCCGAGACGTGGACCCCCGGTGGTCGCCGCCGTCGGGCGATCGACGAGTGGCTGGCCGACGAGGGACTCGACTACTTTTTCGTCGAAGACGTCGGCATTACCCGGGCCGATTGGGTCGAAAACCGGCACGCCGAGATCGTGCCCACGACGTTTCGCGGATACCGCCTTCCCTCGGGCGTGGCCGTGTTCGGACGCAACGGTCCCGTGGCCAAGCAGGTCTGGTCGGCCGAACTGGGATACCCGGGCGATCCCCACTACCTCGATTTCCACAGCAAGGACGACCAGTCGGGCCTGCACTATTGGCAAGTGACCGGCCGCGAGGCAAAGGAGATCTACGATCCCCCGGCGGCTGCCGAGTGGGTCGAGCGCCATGCGGGTCATTTCACTTGGCTGCTCAAGAAGACTCTGACCGAGGCCGAGTCGGCCGGTTTGGCCACGCCGATCGTCGTCGCGCCGTTCGATTGCGAGCTGTTCGGCCACTGGTGGCACGAGGGCGTCGATTGGCTCGATCGGGTCTATCGGCTTCTGGCCCAGAGCGAATCGGTCGAATGTCTCGGTCTGGGGCAGTTCGTCGATCGGCAGGGCGACGACTTTTCCACCATCACGATGAGCCCCAGCACCTGGGGGCTCAACGCCGATTTCACCGTCTGGCAGAATCCCGAGCACGATTGGATCTGGCCGCCGATCAACGCCAGCTCAAAGGACATGGAACGGGCCGTATTGATGCTCGCCGAGCACGCCGGCGATGCCGATCCGCGTCACCAGCGCATCTTGCGCCAGATGGCCCGCGAACTGCTGCTGATGCAAGGCAGCGACTGGCCCTTTCTGCTGTTCACCGAGCAGGCCAAGCAATACGCCAACCAGCGATTCCACAATCACCACCAGCGCTTCCAAAAGCTCGCCTGGGCTGCTAAGGATCCGACTGATCCAGACCGCATCAGTGAAACCGATCTTCGCCAGATGGAGTCGGTCGATTGCCCCTGGCCGGAGATCGATTATCGCCTATTCGGCAAGCGGCGGTAGCAGCGGGCTCATTCCCCAACAGGGGTGGGTGACAGACGGAATCGACCGCGTCTGAGAATCCTTTGCTCCACGGCTTTGCCGTGTCCGGCTCCTCGACAACCCACGTCGAGATGAGCCCGGATTATTCACGGTGGTCCGATCTTCTTGTGGATAAACCGAGTTGGGTGACGAGTGTACATGGAAGGAGTCTTAAGAAGGGCGATGGGCTATCGCGATCGGAGCGGCATGGCAGTCGGACGTAACCATATTCTACTGGCAGTTTGTCGGCTAAAAAGCCGCTACAAGCGCAGTTGCCAGGGGCGTTTTGAGGAGATGGAAGAATGAAACGGCTCTTCAGCTTGGTTTTCGTGATGGGGTTGTGTCAGTTCGCCCCTTTCGCCACGGTGCCCTTGCATGGGCAGGCGGGCGTCTCGTCGGCAGCGGTAGGGATGGCGCGGGCCGGGTTGCCGCCCAGCGCCGAGACGGTGGTCGTGGAAGAGTTTATGAATTACCACCGCCACGACATCCCTTTGCCGGCAAAAGGCGGCCGGGTTCAGCTCGACGTGCGATGGGGCGATGCGGGGGGCGGCGAAGCCGTGCTGCAAGTCGGACTGGCAACGCCGCGAATCGTGAAAACCAAGAAGATGCCTCCGCTCAATCTGGCCTTGGTCATCGACCATAGTGGATCCATGTCCGGCGAGCGGATCGAAAACCTGAAGAAGGCGCTGCTCGCGTTTGTGGGAAAGTTGCGCGATACCGACGTTGTGTCCATCATCGGTTTCAACCAGGAGGCGGCGGTGTTGCTGGCGCCCACCAAACGCGCGAATCTGGACCGGATTCATCAAGTCATCGAAACCATCTCCGCCGGCGGCTCGACCAATATGCACGCCGGGCTGATGCTCGGCTACCAACAGGCGCGTGAGCATTTCGACAAGCAAAAAACCAACCGGGTGATTCTGCTGACCGACGGCATCGCCAATACCGGGGTCACCGAGCCGGAGCGGATCGTCGCCGATTCGCTGAAACACAACGAGCATGGCGTGGATCTTTCCACCATTGGGCTGGGCAACGACCTCAATCATCGATTGCTTCGGCAACTCGCCAAATCCGGGCGGGGGATGATTCACTTTGTAGGCGACTCCGAGGATATTCAGAAGACGTTCATCGACGAACTCGATAGCTTGTTGGCTC
>JABMRP010001126.1 GCA_013202535.1 Planctomycetota bacterium | reverse complement strand
TCTTGGTTGGGATGACTTTCGGTGGGACATTGTGGGGAAACAGAACTTCGGTGACCCGCTTCCGGCAGAACTCACCCAAATGCGGCACCCGTACTCTCGCTGGACAACCCTACTGCGCAGGCACGCCTTCTGCGCGGGCACGAGGCCGGAGGGCACCCTTGATGAGGGGGTCGGCACGAAAACGATCTTTCCCCCCTCGAATGTGGCATAAGAGGCAAGGCATCCAAACCAGGCCGCCGCAGCCCGGGCATCGTCGAGGGGGGCCGGTCGACGCGATGCGGTCGATCCCGTAGCGGCCGCCGGCGGGTTGCCGATCGACGCGTTTTCCCTGCGCGATGGCGTTGACCGTTCCCCGGCTGACCCCCAATTTTTGGGAGATTTTCCGCTGGGAAAGCTGGCCTTGCTCCAGTAAATCGCGGATTTCGCGAACGACATCTGGTGCGATCATCGTCTTCAATTCCCTCGGCTACGAATCAAGTTCAGGGTGTGCGTTCTGCAAGAAATAAGAGCAACAAAAGTCAATACAATGAACAGTTTTCTTGACTATCTCGGTTCTTTTCGCTGATCTCCAGGGCTTGGCCGCCCACCGAGATTGGACTAATAACCGATAATTCCCGCATATCCTCACTAACCATGAATCTCTCTGCCGCAGAGAATAGCATAAAACGTACATAAATACAACCATACTTTTGAACAAAATATGAAGAAGTGTCCACGCTGTTGTGAAATATTCTAAGTTCAATTAGAGCAATAGTTTCGCCCAACGATACTCGACCTGAGCCACCTCACGAGGTAAGATGTCACATAGGCTCCGCCGGAACCCCTCATATTGACGGAACCGAGGCACCCCATGACCCTGTTCCCCTACCAACCCGAGAAATTGGACCGATTCGCACTGCGGCTGCTCGATCTGGCGGCCGGATTAAGGGCGATGGCGCTGCGCAGCCAGGAGTATGAGATTGCCGATTTCGCGCTGCACGACAAGAAAGCGGCGGAATGGTGCGGCAAATTGGAGCAATGGATCCACAAGTCCCAAGCCGAGCTGGACATGAAGATCATCGAAGCCCGGGCTGCCCGACGGGCAATGTCCATGCCCGAATGATCCCCCGCCGCCGGCGGACTGCGAACGAGCTTGGGGTTCATCGCGCCGTTAGCTTTGCACAGTCAGGCAAGATCCGCGGTTGAGGGC
Source organism: Planctomycetota bacterium (assembly GCA_013202535.1). GTDB lineage: Bacteria > Planctomycetota > Planctomycetia > Pirellulales > Thermoguttaceae > JABMRP01. The sequence continues at coordinate 3,083 of JABMRP010001126.1, read as the reverse complement.
CACTTGCCGGATCAGGCGTGCTGAACCGCCTCGGATGGCGAAAGTCGAGCACGGCGATGCACGGAGTCGATCCCAATGGTAGCGGGGGCGGGCGCTAACCACCCCAACGATCGATTCGACCTCTTGAGGCGGTATCATGCTCCTGGGAACAGCGTACACGTTGGCGGGTATTGCCTTTGTTGCTGTTTGGGGCATTGCCGGCGAGATTCTTCTCTCCCCGCGCCGCTGACCTTCATACGCGCCAATATCGCGCGTATCGTAGCCATCTCGCTCCGCGAGATGTAGCCCTTCGCGAGATGGCTACTATTCGCGAGCCTTACCGGCGAAGATTTGCCGCCGCGGCAGCTTCCATGAGATAGGCCTCTTGCTGTTGCAGGCCGATGGTGCGCGAGGCCGTTTCTTGAGCCGCTTTCAGCAGGGCATCCGTTTGCAGATGCCAAAGGCGGGCCGTGTTGTCATGGCTTTCGAAGTTGTCGCCGGCGGCGGTGATCAGCCACCGACAGTCCGGGCTGATCGCCAGGGAACTGATGGGCCCTTTGTGGCCCCGCAGCACGATGGCCGACTCCGATGGCCGCGGCGCGTGGAGGTCCCAGACTCGGGCCGTTCGATCCAGGCTTCCCGTCACCAGCCAACGCTGATCGGAACTGAACGCCACGCTCTGGACACGGCCTTCGTGGCCGCGAAGCACGGTTGACGTTGCGGCCGGATCGCTGCTCTGGAGATCCCAGAGTCGCGCCGTGTTGTCGTAGCTTCCGCTAGCCAGCCAGCGACTGTCGGAGCTGACGGCCAACCCCGCGATCCAACCTTCGTGTCCCCGCAGCACGATCGGCCGCGAGGCCGGGTCGAGGGCGACCATGCTCCAAAGCCGGATCAACTCATCTTCACTGGCCGCCACGAGCCGCCGACTGTCGGGGGTGAAGGCCAGCGCCGTGACTCGACCGGATTGGCCGTGGAGCACAATCTGGTCGGCCGCCGGATGTCGCGCCTTCAGGTCCCACAGGCGAATCGTCTCGTCGTCGCCGGCCGTGACCACGTAGCGATTGTCGGGGCTGATCACCGCGACGCGGATCGGCTTGACGTGCCCACGCAAAACGATCGGCGAAACGGAAGGATCCGGCGCGGTCAGGTCCCACAGACGCGCCGTATTGTCGGGGGAATCGGCCGCGCCACCTCCGGTGACCAGCCAGCGGCCGTCGGCGCTGACGGCCACCGTGTTGATCGGCCCCTGATGACCCTCCAACACGACCGCCGAAGCGGCCGGATCGTCGGCCTTCAGGTCCCAGATGATGGCACTGGCGTCGTGACTGGCCGTGATCAGCCAGCGGTTGTCCGGGCTGATCGTCGCGGCGCTGACCGGACCATAGTGACCGCGCAAAACGGTCGACGCGGCGGCCGGATCCTCGGCCTTCAGATCCCAGAGCCGAGCGGTTGCATCGTTGCTGCCGGTAACCAGCCAGCGGCCGTCGGCGCTAACGGTCATGGTGCGAATCGGCGCGTTATGCCCGAAGAGCGTCAGCCCCTCCATTTGCGACAAGGCATCGCGCAACGTCTGCTGCAATGGACGTGACGGAGTTTCCCCCTCCCCGAGCGTCGCTTGGATCGCCTGGCTGGCCAGGAACAGGCTCCGGTCCGGTTGCGATTGCAGCAACTGTTTCGACTGGCTGAAGAGATCGCGGGCCAGGGCGATACGGGCTTCCCGGGCTGCCTGCCGCTGCTCCTGCCGGGCAACATTCAACTGATGCTCGGCTTCCAGACGCATTTTCTCGGCGACTTCGCGGGCGGCCGCTTCGCGATCCGCCCGGCGCGCTTCGCGTGACGCCTCTTGCGATTTCTCATCGGCGGTTCGCCGGTACGTCTCGGATTGCCGGCTGGCCGACTCGTATTGCCCCGTGACCTGCGACAGCGCGGCGCTGCTACGCACATATCCGCTGGTCCCCACAATCGCCGTCAGCAGCAAGCTCGCCAAAAGTCCACCCGCCGCCAGCGCCGTCATTCGATGGCCACGACACCAGCGCCGCAAGCGTTGCAGGTCGGTCAAATGCCGGCTGGAGATCGGTTCTCCCTGGAGCCAGTCTCGCAACTGCTCGGGGAGTTCGTCTCCCGGCGCGGGGGCGCCGTCCGGCGCCGACTCGGTAGCCAACGGATCGCTTGCCCCTTCATGGGGAATCGACATGCCGCACGCCGAGCACGCCACGGCCGACGATCGAAGATGCGCCGGCACCTCGTTGGCGGTCTGGCATAACGGGCAATCGATCCGCACGGGCTCACTGGTCCGGACCGGAAAGGGTAGACTAGGCACGGGCTGGTCCGGCGGAGTCGAATCTGCCGCGGACGCGTGATCCGAGTCTTCGTACATGCTTGTCATCCCCACGAGCCCGTGACCACTTTTCGCCACCCTTTGAAGTGCGGGGGCAATCGCCCTTGCCAGACACTCCGCAAATTCGCTACGTATCGGCAAATCCCTATAATCCAACAATCGGAAGAATCAGACCATCTTCTCAGGAAAACCCCAACGCGCACCTACAATCCACGCATTCAGCCCAATGTGTTTATTTTCCCAACCAGCCTGTAGTCACGCGTTCTCAACAGAACCCAAGAGGGGGTACGTAACCACCCACCGCGATTTCCCGGCAATGCATGGTGACAAGAAACGCGCATGAGCCCGGGCTACTCGCCGGCGGCACACTCAATGCTGACTGGTGGCTGCTACCGTCTCGATCAGGGCCGCCATGGCGATCCGTATTTCGGGGGGTATCGTGGGCCAGCAATCAACGATGCGTGTCAGAAGGACGTCCTGGGAAGCACGATGGACGCAGACCCGACCGGGGGACGACGTCGGCTCCGGAGGCTCGTGGGCGGAGGATCGACCGGGTGGCATGGCTGGGGTATGCGCGGGCCGCTTAGGTAGTTTTGTTTCCTCGGCCTCGAATCCCGAGGGATTTGCCGGCGCCTCGGCCTCCTCGCGGCGTCGGCGACCATCGAGGAGAACGTCGACGAATTCACCGATGGGGAGAGGAGCGCTTGCCACGGGTGCCGGTCGTTTTCCGTCCAGCAGACTCGTCGACCCGTCCTCGGCAACCAAG
>JABMRP010001125.1 GCA_013202535.1 Planctomycetota bacterium | reverse complement strand
CTTGCCGATGGCCCGTCCGAAAAAGGGGACAGGCACCGTCGGCAAGCGCCCCAAGCGCTTCAAACCAAGGCTCTCGACGGAGCCAGTCCCCGTTTTCGGACTCCCGCAAGGAAAGCGACGAAAGATGACACAATCGCACGATGACAAAGCGTCGCGGCCCCCCGACGGCATGACGGAGTTTCCCATCACCGTCCTGTTGGTCGACGATCAGGCGATCATCGGCGAGGCGGTGCGGAGGATGCTTGCCGATGAGGCGGACGTCTCGTTCCACTTCTGCCAGGATCCTACCCGGGCGATCGAGGTCGCCAATACCGTTCGGCCGACCGTTATTCTCCAGGATCTGGTCATGCCGGAGATCGACGGACTGACCCTGGTGAAGTTCTTTCGCGCCAACCCCACGACACGCGAAACCCCGATGATCGTGCTCTCCAGCAAGGAAGAGCCGATCGTGAAGGCCGAGGCCTTTACCGCGGGGGCCAACGATTATCTGGTGAAGCTGCCCGACAAGCTGGAGTTGATTGCCAGGATCCGCTATCACTCCAGAGGCTACATCACCCTTCTCCAGCGCAACGAGGCCTACGAGGCGATCGAGACAAATCGAAGGCATCTGGCGGAGCAAATGGAAGCCGCGGTGAAGTACGTCCGAAAGTTGCTTCCCGAGCCGACCCAAGGGTCGATCCGTATTGACTGGCGATACGTACCCTCGGCCGACCTGGGCGGAGACACGTTTGGCTACCACTGGATTGACGACGACCATTTGGCCATCTACCTGGTAGACGTCAGCGGGCACGGGCTCGATTCGGCGCTTCTTTCGGTGACGGTGATGAACGTGCTGCGGTCCCGATCGCTGCCGAACACGGATTTTTGCGAGCCGGGACAGGTGCTGGCGGCGCTCAACGAAGCTTTTCCCATGGACGAGTACGGCGACAAGTTTTTCACGATCTGGTACGGCATTTTCAATCCCGGCGAGTCGACGCTCGCCTGGTGCGGCGGCGGACATCCGCCCGCGCTGCTCTACCAGGGCGGCACGTCGCCCGAGACCGATCCCGTCGAACTGGATTCAACGGGACCCATGATGGGCGCGATGCCCTGGACGGATTTTGAAACGCAACGGCGAGAGATCCCACCCGGATCGCGGCTTTACGTCTACAGCGACGGGGTCCATGAAATCCACAAGGCCGACGGTGGCGAGTGGACGTTCGAGGAATTCGTCGCGTTTATGTCACAGCCGCCGGACCCGTCGTCGTCGATCATGGACCGCTTGCTGCGGCATGTGCGCGAGCTGGGTGACTCGGATATCCTGGACGACGACTTCTCCTTGGTTGAAGTTGTGCTATCGGAGTAGAAGAAGCCGTCGACCGGCCCTGGATTGACGTGGAGCCACGAGATGATAGACTGGAAAGCCTGAATCTCATGGACCATCGTGCTCACGGCCATCCTGTGGGCCGTGACGACCTTGACACGCAAGATGTCCAAGTAGCTACAAGTCTCAGCAGCCCTAACTCGAAGGAAGACGAAATGGCCAATCTCGCTACCACGATCAAGGAGGAAATCCAGCGCCTGGCAAGGAAGGAGGTCAAAGCCCAGACGGGCTCGACCAAGCAGGCCGTCGCCCAATACCGGCGGGAAATCGCCAAGCTCAAGCGAGAGATGAAGGAGCAAGAGAAGAAGATTGCCTTCCTGGAGGCCCAGGAGCGAAAGCGTATAGGGCAACCGAAGGTCGCTGAGAAAGCGGCCGAAGGAGTCCGGTTCTCGGCCCGTTCCGTCAAGGCTCAGCGTGACCGACTGGGGTTCTCGGCTGCCAATTACGCTAAACTCGTGGGTGTGTCGGAACTGACCGTCTACAATTGGGAGCAAGGCAAGACGCGACCCCGCAAGGAACAGCTTGCGGCCCTGGTGGCCGTCCGAGGGATCGGGAAGCGGGAGGCGCTGGCAAAGCTGGAACTGCTCAAGGCCCAAGAGAAGAAAGCAGCCGGTAAGCCCAAAAAGAAGACGCCAAAGAAGGCGAAGTGATAAGCTGGTGTTCTGGGTGAAGACCACAAAGTTCGTGGCCCGTGTACGTTTCAAGTTCTGTTTTTTCGAGGAGTGACAGGCATGCCGCAAGGTACGATCAAGAAACTGATTGCGAACAAAGGTTTTGGGTTCATCGAAGGGGAGAAGGGCGACATTTTCTTCCACCAGTCCGGGCTGGAGGGCACAACCTTCGAAGCCCTCAGCGAAGGACAGCAGGTCGAGTATGAAGTGGGAAGTAGCCCCAAAGGGCCTTGTGCTGAAAACGTGAGGCTCGTTTAGCTGCCCGTTGCGAAAAACGTGCGCATCTCTCACGGTTTCCACTGCCAGACGTCGTCGACCCGTTGAAAGCAAAATCTCCGGCCCGAACGTTTCCATCGAAAGGAAGCCGTTCTGGCCGGAGATGATCGCCAGGAGCACGAAGGGCTGCTAATCCTTCTTACCGGCGGCGGCCAACAGACCGCGTGTTGCCGCCACGCGAACGTGCTTTGGCTGGTCTTCACCGCCGAGGGCCTTGTACAGGGCAATCGCTTCGGCCTTCTTGCCGTCGGCCAGCAATTGCTCGGCGCAGATCAGACAGGCGTCGGCGACCGCCGGCTTGACGCCTTCGGGCGCCTTCTTCGCAAATCCGGCCAGTGCCTTGCCGGCCTGCGGATCGCCAATGACTCCCAGGGCGTGGGCCGCTGCCGAGGCAACCGACTTGTCGCCATCGCCGAGCAAGCCCGACAGGGCCCCGACGCTGGCCGTATCGCCACGCACGCCGAGCGACCCGATCACGCCCACCTTGAGCGCGCCGCTCAGTTTCGCCACGGCGTCGCGCAAGGCCGCGGCCGCTTGCGGGGCGGGGATGCGTTCCAGGGCGTAGCGGCCCATGTGGGAAACGTCCTTGTCGGCCAGCATGGCCGCCATGGCCGGCACCGAAGCGGCCGTGCCCATCGTCTTCAACGTGCGGCAGATATAGTCCTTTGCCGAACGCGACGGACCGCCCGCCAACACGGCCAACAGGCGGGTTTCCAGATCCTTGCGCCCGGCCGCGTCGTCTTGCGTGTCGACCACCGCCTGGTCGATCGGGGCCATCAGCTTGCGGTCCGCGCCCCAGTCGTAGGTCTTCAGCGTCTCGAAGGCTTTGTCTACTTCGGCTTTATCCGCGGCAACTGCCGTGCTGCTGGCCAATACGGCCGAGCCGGCCAATGCCAAGCCGGTAAGTTTTTGATGTCGCATATTGGGTTCCTTATATCTTCAGAATCTTGTGCTTTGGATTGGTTTGAATCGCGCGGGACAAGCGGGAATGCTCGCCACGGTTTTACAGCACCCAAGGCTCGCGTCGGGCGCGATCCAGGAATCGGTTGGCCTCTTCGTCGCCGGGGAACTCCTGCCCGGCGGTGTCCCATTTCAGCGATCGTTGCACCTCGTAGGCGATCAGGCCCAGGTGGCAGACGGTCATCGTATGGGCCGCGAATGCGATGTCCCTAAACGGCTTCTCGCGCGTCTTCACGCATTCGATGAAGTCGCCGCAAATGCCGCCCTGGCCCTTGTAGCTGGGCACGGTTTTCGCGGGCACCTTTTCGTCCGGCGTGCCTTCGACCTGCATGTTGCCCGTGTTGGGGCGATTGTGGTAGAGCAACTTTCCGTTGGGATAGCGGAAGGTCAAAAACTTGCGACCGCCCTCGTCGTTGTAGATGACTTCCTCGGGCTCCAATTCGCGGACGTCGATGGCGAACGTGGCTCCGCCAAAGTGATGCGCGCCCCAGTCGGTCATGCCGCCGCCGGAATAGTCGCTGAAGGAACGCCAGCTCGTGCCGTTGATGTTGAAACTGCCGCTGCAGCGGTACGGATGGTACGGTGCCCAAGGCGCGGGGCCAAGCCACATGTCCCAGTCGAAGCCGTCGGGGATTGGCTGGCCGGCCAGATTGCACGGCACCGAGAGCGGATTGACGTTGACGTTGATCGACTTGACCTTACCGATCTCTCCGCCCCAGCACTTGTTGACCACGCCGCGGTAGTCTTGCAGCACCCGCTGGCTGCCGCCGGAGACAACCCGACTGTAGCGCCGGCCGGCCTCGACCACCAGCCGGTTCTCGCGCAGTGTGCGCGTCTCGGGTTTCTGACAGAATGCGTCTTTGCCGCTGGCGCAGGCGGCGATGATGATCTGAACATGCCAATGGTCGGGCGTGGCGATATGCACCGCATCGATATCGTCGCGGGCCAGCAGGTCGCGGAAGTCGTTGTAGGCCTTGCAATCGGAGTTGCTGTAATGTTGATCCGCGCGGCCCTTGGCGCCCTCACGGACACCTTTCTTCACGTCACACACGGCCACGTACTGGACGTCCTTGCGGCCCAAGAAGGCTCCCAGATCGCCGCGGCCCATGTTGCCGATGCCGATGCCGCCCATCACAATTCGCTCGCTCGGGGCCGTGCTGTCGTCGGCGCCCAGCGCGGAGGAGGGAATGACGTACGGAGCCGCCATCGCCCCCGCGGCCGTTTTCAGAAACGCCCGCCGATTCGTCATCAGGCCAAGGCTCTTCGATGGTGTACTGTTTCGACGCGACATGCTCAGCTCCTTTGCTCAGGTTAAGTCGGTTGCACGCACTGTTGGGTATCTCTCTTGTTACAAGTGCCGGGGGTCACGGATTCCAACCCCGAAGCATCTTGCCACTACAGTTTAGCCATATCCCCGCACGGATGCCAACAACAGAACCTTTGTGGACACCGACGCGAACGATTGACACGGCCGGCGCGCGTGGCTTACGCTATCTGGGTGGCAACCGGGCCGTTTGACGCGGACCAAACCCTCTTGGAGTGGGGCATGGGGGCCCGCGATGTGGAGCCGCCGAAGGTCGCTGGGCCCCTACACCTGACGGATTAAGGAGTACGCGCATGTCGATGGTCAAGGAAACCATGACTTCTCGGGAACGAGTTCTTGCGGCGCTAAATCATCGCTGCCCGGATCGCGTGCCCATCGATCTGGGGGGCAATCAGACCGGCATCCACAAGCATGCCTACGAAGCATTGATCCGGCAACTTGGACTCGACGAAGAGATCGAGATCATGGATGCCGTGCAACAACTGGCCCGTCCCAGCGAGGCCGTGCTCACGCGGCTGCGCGTCGATACCCGCTACATTCACGCCGGTGCGGCGGCCGACTTCGACGGCCCGATCGTCAGCGCCCAGCGCGACGGAAAGCGATGGCACGACCTGACCGACGAATTCGGCGTCCGCTGGTCGATGCCCGACGATTCGCCGCTTTACATGGATATCACCCATCATCCCCTGGCCGAAGCGACCATCGACGATTTGGCCGATTACCCGTGGCCACTGGGTGGCGACCCGGGCCGATTTGCAGGATTGCGAGAGCGGGCGCTGAAGCTCCGCGACGAGACGCCCTTCGCCGTGGTCAGTGGCATCAGCGGCGTCGTTTACGAAATCTGCTGGTACATGCGCGGGCTTCAGCGATGGTTCGTCGACACCATCGAGCAGCCGGAATTCTGCGAGGCGCTGCTCGACCGGACGCTGAGGTTCTGGCTGGATTGGTTCGATGCGTTCCTCGCGGAAGTCGGCGACGTGGTCGACGTGATCATGATAGGAGACGATCTGGCGGGACAGCGCGGACCGCTCTTCCGACCGGACTTCTACCGCCGCGTGGTGAAGCCGCGCCACAAGCAACTGGTGCGGTTCATCAAGTCGCGCACCGCGGCGAAGATCTGGTATCACACGTGCGGCGCCTGCCGGGGTTGTATTCCCGATCTGCTGGACAACGGCATCGACGCGCTGAACCCCGTACAGATCAGCGCGGCCGGAATGGACCCCGGCCGGTTGAAAGCCGAGTTCGGCGATCGGCTTGTCTTCTGGGGCGGAGCCATCGACGCCCAGCACGTGTTGCCCCACGCCGATCCGGACACGGTTCGGGAGCACGTACGGAGAAACCTTCAAGCCTTCCAGCCGGGGGGCGGGTACGTGTTCAACAACGTCCACAACATCCAGGCCGGTGTGCCGCCGGAGAACGTTCTGGCGATGTACGATGCGGCGTATGAGTTCGGTTTCTACGAATGAACGCCGGCGGGAAGCGGGCTCTCAAAAGGTGATTCCGTGAGCAAGAACATGAGAACGACATTTCATGTGACCCTGGGACTGATCGTGGCCGCCGCCGGGTTGGTTGCCGCGGCGCGTGCCGACGGTTTGGATTTCAGCGATCCGGCGCGTGTCGTGTCGCCGCCCGAAGGATCGCCCGGATATCCGTCGCGCGACGCGAACCTCGACGCGCTGCCCGGGTTCCAGAATCCGCCGCCGGGCTACGGCGAGGTGCCGTTCTGGTGGTGGACCGGCGATCCGCTCGACAAAGAGCGTCTGGCGTGGCAGATCGAGCAGTTGCACCGCAAAGGCATCTCCGGGATGCAGGTGAACTACGCCCACGAAGACACGCCGGGCTGGCCGACCTACGCCGCCGAGCCGGAACTCTTTTCCGACGCGTGGTGGGACGTATGGAAGTTCGTCGCCGACCAGTGCGGCAAGCGCGGCATGGGGATCGGTCTGAGCGGCTACACGCTCGACTGGCCGGGCGGCAAGAGCCTGATCAGCCGCACCATTTACAACGATCCCGAAATCCAGGGCCGCGAGATCGCTGTCGCGCGCAAGGAGCGTGTTGCGGCCGGCCAGGCGCTGGCTTGCGAACTGCCGGCCGATACCGTCGCCGTTCGGGCTTACCCGCTGGGCAAAACGGCCTTCGCTCCCGGCAGCCAGGATCTGACCGGGTCCATTGAGGATGGCCATCTGGATTGGACGCCGGCCCAACGCGACTGGGAAGTCTGGATCTTCACCGCCGCGCGCAAACCCGGCACGCTCAACCCGATTCATCCGCTGGCCGGGCGGCGAGTCGTGGAGAAATTCTTTCAGCGATTCCAGGACAACGCGCCGGGGCAATCCGCCGCAGGGCTGAACTATTTCTTTCACGACGAGTTGAAGTTCGGCGTCGGCGATCGGATTTGGGCCGACGACCTGGCCGAACAGTTCATGCGACGTAAGGGCTACGACCTGTTCGAGGCCTTGCCGGCGATGTTCCAGGAGGTCGGGCCCAAGACCGTCAAGTACCGGCTCGACTTCATGGACGTGAAGGTGCAACTGGCCCAGCAGCGCTACTTCATTCCGATCTTCCAGAGGCACTGGAGCCGGGGCAAGATCTACGG
>JABMRP010001124.1 GCA_013202535.1 Planctomycetota bacterium | reverse complement strand
TCGAACTGGGCCACGCCGTTTGTATGGGAAAACAAGGTGCGGACGGAGATCGTCACTCCCGGCACCGGCAAGATCCGCAGCTATGGGCTCGACGGCCGATTGCTCTGGGAGTTGGGCGGAATGTCGGCGATCACCATTCCCACGCCGTTTGCCGACCACGGACTGCTCTATGTTGCTTCCGGATACGTGCTGGATCGGCGCAAGCCGCTGTTCGCCATTCGCCCCGGCGCCGTCGGCGACATCTCGTTGGAGGCGGACCAAACCGATAGCGAGTCTATTGCCTGGTGTCAAAAAAGGGCGGGGCCCTACAATCCGTCGCCCATCGTTTACGGCGACTACCTCTACGTCTTGTACGACATGGGACTGTTTGCCTGCTTCAACGCGGTGACCGGCGAAGAGGTCTATGGCAAGCGCCGCATCGGCCCCGGCGCAAGGGCTTTTACCGCGTCGCCTTGGGCCTATGACGGCAAAATCTTCTGCTTGAGCGAAGATGGCGATACGTTTGTGATCCGCGCCGGGCCGGAGTTCGAACTCCTCGGCAAGAACACCCTGGGCGAACTGAGCATGGCCACACCGGCGATCGCCCGCAACGGCCTCGTGATCCGCACGGAATCTCACGTTCTTCGCATCAAGTGACGGGGGAGTCGCCTGCCCCCGGCACGCGCACGAGCAGGTCGGCCGACGTTGCGGCGTTCCATTTTTCGCGGGCTCCGATGCTTTTTGGGAGGATTCTGCAATGCACGGGCACTCAATCACATGCCTGCTTACGGCCCTTGCGATCGTCGTTTCAACTCCGGCCACCGGCGCCCATGCAACGGAAGAGGTGTCGATTCGCTATGACCGTTCGGACCCGAAGTTGGAGTTTGCCGCCGACGACTTGCGCGACGCGCTTCGCCAGGCGGGCTGTCGTGTGGTCGAATCGCCAGCGGACAGAACCATCCTCTTCGATATCTTCGAACCGGGCATGGGGCCGCAGTCGTTTCGCATCCGCCGCGAGAGCAGCGGCGTAATCCGGGTCGTCGGCGGAGACACCCTGGGCGCCATGTACGGCGGGCTGGAGGTGGCCGAGATGGTCGCCCTGGGAGGCGGGTTGGATGCCGTGGCGGAAAAGGCCCGCAAACCGTACATCTTCCGAAGGGGACTCAAGTTCAACATCCCTTTCGACGGACGAGCCCCAAGCTACGACGACACCGGGACCGCCGCCCAAGAGAACATCGCGGTGATGTGGGAGTGGGAGTTCTGGGAATCGTTTTTGGACACACTCGCTCGCAACCGCTACAACGTGCTCACGCTCTGGACCAACCATCCCTACCCGGGAATCGTCGATCTGGAAGAGTACCCGGGCGTGTCGTACGACGACGTGTGCCGATTGCGAGAGCCGGTCGACGCGAGCACCGACCGCCATTTCGACGAGATCGACCTGATGGATCCCGCCAGCGTGAAGGTGATCAAGAGAATCCCTCTCGACGAGAAGATTGCCTTCTGGAACAAGGTCTTCGATCATGCCGACGCCCGGGGCATCGACGTCGTCGTCTTCCACTGGAACATTTACGTCTTCGGCGCCAAGGGAAAGCATGGCATCACCGACGACATGAACAATCCTCGGACGATCGCCTACATGCGTTACTGCATCGGCGAGTTCCTCAAGACCTATCCCCAGGTCGACGGAATCGGCATCACGGCGGGCGAGCACATGCTCGGACGGAAGAACGCACAGCTCAGCAAAGAGCAATGGCTCTGGGAGACGTACGGCCGTGGCGTGATGGACGCCAAGGCGGCGAACCCCGACCGTGAGCTGCGCATCGTCTTCCGTCAGCATCAAGCGAACCTGGGCAAGATCGTCGATGCGTTCCGTGAGTTCGACGGGCCGTTCGATACCGGGCACAAGTATGCAAGGGCGAGGCTCTACTGCACGTCGACCTCCCCTTATCTCGACCTCGAATATCGCGATGACCTCGAACAGCACAAGGTGCCGTGCTGGTTGAACCTGCGCAACGACGATCTGTTCGTCCTGCGATGGGGCGACGCCGACTATGTGCGCGAGTTCCTGCAAAACGTCCCCCGCGACCTGATGCGCTACGAGGCCGGGTTCTACATGGGCCCCGACGGCTTCGTCTTCGGCAGAGATTTCGCAAGCAAGGACCCTCATTTATCGGGCAGGCTGGAACTCGACAAGCACTGGTACCGCTTCATGCTGTGGGGACGACTGGGCTACGACCTGACACTCGGCCGCGACTACTTCGAGAAGCGTCTTGCGCATCGGTTCCCGGGAACCGATGTGCCGTTGCTGTTCGACACGTGGAAGGCGGCGTCGCGAATCGTACCGCAGGTCAACAAGTTCTTCTTCCGCGTCAACGACTACCAGTTCTCGCCTGAAGGGTGCGTTCACAGCGGCGGATTCCTTTCCTTGAATCACTTTTTCGAACATCCACCGTTGCGGGGCTCCGGCATCTTGTCGGTGCAGGATTACGCCAAGACCGTGCTTGCCGACAAGCCATTCGATGGCATCACCCCGATGG
>JABMRP010001123.1 GCA_013202535.1 Planctomycetota bacterium | reverse complement strand
GGGCTAGCGGAGAGAGGGGGTTACGATCCCATCCGTGAGCGTACGGACCCCATCGGCAGGTTTTGGGACCGCTGCTCCGACACGCCGTGGGTCGTTCTCCGAAAGAGGAAAGCCCGCCGGGAGGAGTGAAGCGGGATATTGTGCGGTGGTTTCATCATTGCTATCATAGACGCTTAACCACTTTAGGGGTTCGCGAAAATGTCAACACGAAAAGCCTTTGACGTCAACGAAATCCTCGCACACCAAGATCCTCGGGAAATGCCCGTATATAGCATTCCAGAGGCCGCTCATTACCTGTCCATCCCACCGGCCACACTGCGTTCGTGGGTGCTCGGCAGAGGCTATCACGCGAGTGGTGAACATCGGAGGTTCAAGCGTGTTATCAAATTACCACACCGAGACACAAATCTACTCTCGTTCTTCAACTTGGTGGAAGCGCATGTCTTGCGAGCCTTTCGTACGGACCACAAGATTCGGCTTAAACACATCCGATTGGCGCTAAACTATGTCATGCGAGAGTTTGGCTGGGAGCGTCCGCTCATCGAGCAGGAATTTCAAACCGATGGAGTTGGCTTGCTTGTTCAGCGCCTCGGCAAGCTGATCGATGCCTCGGCCGATGGCCAGACCGTTATGAAACATGTCGTTGAAGCACACCTCAAGAGGCTGGAGTGGGAAGACAACGTTGTTTCGTGCCTGTATCCATTCACTCGCGTAAACGACACAGACAGCCCGCGCAGCGTTCTGATTGATCCACGTTTTTCGTTTGGACGGCCCATCTTGCAGCAATCCCGCGTCGAAACCACGGTGATCGCCGAGAGATATAAGGCTGGCGATTCGATTGACTCTCTAGCGGATGACTATGCCTGCCCGCGGCTCGAAATCGAAGAGGGGCTCAGGTGCGAACTCAGCCTCCAGGACGCAGCATGAGCCAACGTTCTTCATAGACAAGTGCCTTGGCACCCATGTTGTTCCTGATGCGCTTCGCGCCCATGGCGTGAGCGTTGAAATCAAGACCGACCACTTCGCGCCTGACACAGAGGATATACACTGGCTGCCGGTAGTAGGCAAGAATCGCTGGGTCATTCTGTCCAAAGACAAGCAACTTCGCCACAACTATCTTGAAATTGTGGGCCTTCTCCAATCGGGCACTGCGTCATTCATTTTGACGTCCGGAAATTACACGGGACAAGAAATGGCAGAGGCCTACATTCGGGCCTTACCCGCTATTTGAAGAATGTTGGCCAAGTTCTCGCCCCCATTCGTTGCGACTGTTTCCAAGGGGGGGCAGGTACGTATGATCTATACGTTTGACAAACTTATCCAGAAGGTCTCGGATCGACGACCGGGCAAGCACAAATAACGTTCCTCTGGGCAACACATCCTTAGGACACTGCCAGAAATCGGCTGGGCCGATCACTTCGGCTCCAGCAGCCCCCGCAGCCGGCTCTCCAGGGCCTGCCGACCGGCGAGGATTTCCATTCCCACGGTCACCGCCCACAACGGGTGGCGTCCCAGGTCGCCGATACTCAGCTTGACCAGGTCTTTGTGCGTGCAGAGGACGGCCGACACGTCGAGCGACTCGGCCCATTGCCGCAGATCGTCGAGGTCGGTCCGCTGGTAGGCGTGGTGATCGGGAAACTCGCGGAAAGCGGCCACGTCGAAGCCACACACATCGAGCGTGTGGCGGAAGCCGGCCGGATTGCCGATGCCGCAGAAGGCGGCGACCCGTTTTCCCGCCAGGCTTTCCAGCGATGCCTCGACTCCGTCATGGGAGAGCAAAGCCTGGGGGCAGTGGGCCGTTTCGATCCAAGGAATATCCGACACGTAGGCTTCCAGTTTCATCGCGATGTTGTGCCGCTCATCCGGCGTGAGCATGTCGGCCCGGGTGAGGACGACCAGATCGGCCCGGCGCAGGCCCGAGAGCGGCTCGCGCAACGTACCCCGGGGGAAAACGTGACCGAAACCGAGCGGTTCCAGGGCATCGATCAGCACAATGTCCAGATCGCGGGCGATACGGCGGTGCTGGAAGGCGTCGTCCAGGAGGATCAGTTGGCAGTCGTGTTCCGCGATGGCTCTTCGTGCGGCGGCAACCCGATCGGGGTTTTGCAGATGCGGCACGCCGAGCAGCTTCTGCTCCAACTCCATGGCCTCGTCGTTGCGCGATCCGGCTTTCGCGCCGTAACCCCGGCTGACGATACCGGCCCGTGCGTTCTGCTGCCCGAACCACTGGGCAAGCCACTGGACCATGGGCGTCTTGCCGGTGCCGCCGAGCGTCAGGTTGCCCACGCTGATGACCGGCACGCCGACGCGGTGGATCGTGGCCTGGTGCCGATCGTATCGCCGATTTCGCCACCGCACCGCCAGCGTGTAGGGCACCTCGACGAGGCGCAGGGCGAATCGCAACATCGCGGCCATTGCGCCACGACGCCGACCGCTGACCAGATCGCGAAATGTGGAGGGGCTCAGCACAAGGCTACCGTGTAGCTGGAGTCGCAAGAATTCAGCCGTGGAACTCGGAATTCTCTGAATTCTTGCCAGTGCGGCTATCGAGAGCAATCATAGCGTTGTGCGGCGAGTGTCTCAACCGGGCTGCTAGAAAGGTATCTCGTCCGAGCGACGGCTCAGAAGCATTCGGCTCATCAGGCCGTCGATCTCCGCCGACGGCGGCTCCCCCTCTTCCCATGGACTGTAGACCTGTCCGAACGGATTCCAGAGCGTCTTGCAGCGGCCGCGCCGGTCGACCACCTGGCGGAGCAGACGGCAAACCTGCTCGTGCAGCGTAGCGAGCATGTACGGCGAATCACACTCCGGAAACGCGGCCTCGAAATGCTGGTTGAGATCGATGTAGAATCGGCCGTAGGGCGTGAAAATACCCGAGGGGCCACGCAACCAGGGCACCTGATCCCGGATCGCGTCCAACAACCGCTCCAGGGCCATCTTCCGGCGCTGGGGATCGTGCGTGCCCTCGACGACCGTGCAAAGCTCGATCACCAGCGGCAGCAACTCGCCGGCCTCCGGCACGATATCC
Source organism: Planctomycetota bacterium (assembly GCA_013202535.1). GTDB lineage: Bacteria > Planctomycetota > Planctomycetia > Pirellulales > Thermoguttaceae > JABMRP01. The sequence goes on along the minus strand of JABMRP010001123.1, from coordinate 383 downwards.
TCGCCGATCAGCCCGCTGGAGACCATCTCCAACAGCACGGTGCAAAGCTCGCGCATATATTGCGGCAAGGTGAGCCGGCGACCGTCGGCCAGGGTGGCCGTTTCCGCAAGCCGGCCGCTTTGCATGTCCAGGCCGAAACTCCACGTGCGCAACGCCTTGACCGGGTCCAACAGGTTCAGCCCGCAGTATCCTTCCTCGGCCGCCGCGAACAGCGCCTGCACCACGACGCACCGCAGCCGGGCGCTTGTGCCTCCTTCCAGAGAAAAGGGTCGTCGGCCCAGGTCCCGATCACCACCATCTCCTTCTGGGCGACCAGGACGTAATCCCAACGCTTCAAGTTGCGGAGATCGTCCAGGTCGACGCTCGGGTGGATGGCGACCGGC
>JABMRP010000019.1 GCA_013202535.1 Planctomycetota bacterium | reverse complement strand
CGTGGCGTCGGAGTCGACGACGTTCCGTTCGGTTCGGACCGGATAAGCGGTCGATTCGGTCTCCCGTAGATCGTAACGATCGGGAATCCGTCCGTCTTCCGCCGGACGACCGCGCGGACACCATCCGCCCTGTGGAATGCCCAAGGCGATGGCCGTGTCCAAGGCCGCCCGATCGACACCCGTTTGTCCGCCGCTGACGATCTTCGCCGGTGTGATGCTCATGGGGTGTTTTTGCAGGGAAGGCCCACTCAGCGATGCAGCGTGGTGCTCGGACGCCGGGTGATGACGTCGGTCGGAGCGTCGGCCGGCAAGAGAAGCCGCATGCCGGGAGTCAGGTAATTGAAGTCGTTGCCCAACGCCTGGCGATTGAGATTGTAGATTTCGGCCCATCGGGTCGGCTTGCCGAGTTCGTGCCGGGCGATCTCGTAAAGGCTATCGCCCTCCTGCACCTCATAGACACGACCGCCCACCGGGGTGCTGACCATGGTCATCCGCCGCTGGGCTGCCATCCGGTGACTCGGCTTGGGGCAAAGGGCGCGATACTTCTGCAGCAGTTCCGCTTCTGCCGGCGCCGAAATGCGGTCGCCCACCTGGAGTTCGTTGGGTGAGGAAATCGCCGTCCGATTGTGTTCGGCAAGGGCCTGGTAGTAGGCACCCGTGCCGTAGAGTCGCGCGGAAATGGTCCAGAAGCTGTCGTTGGGCTGTACCGTATAAGTGCCATCGGAGGCGCGTGTCCCGAGGGCGCCATAGGTTGAGCCGCCGGCCGGCGAGTAGGCGGTGCCCGTGGAGTAGCGTGTCGGTTCGCCCCTTGGATCGGCGGCAACCGACGGCGCCGAGGCCGAGTATGCATAGCCCGACGGCGGTGTGACGAGGGTCGACGGTTGGGGCAAAACAGTGGGGGGCTCAGCGGCGCCGTAGGCACTGCCCGGAGCCAGTCCGAGCGGCGATGGCGCCGCGAGAGGCGTATTAGGTTGAGAGTAGGCGTGGCCGTCGCCCTGATATGCGGATACCGCCGGCAGATCGATAGGCTCCGGATACGGCGAGGGGGCAACATTCGCATTCGGAACGCTGGCCAACTGAACTGGACTACTGCCGGATTCAGCCGCCGTTGTTGGGGGGTACGATGATGTTCGCGGGATGAGGTTGGTATCCGCTCCGGCCGACGCGTCGCTCGCAGCGGTATACGAATCGGTCACCGCCGGTGGTGCTTCTCCCGGAGGAAAAGGCGCTGGACTATCCGCGGCGTACGTATTGACTGCCGGTGTGGGGAAAAGTGAGGGTGGTCCATCGGATGTCATGCCGCCTCGGTCACCGATGGCGGCCTGGGTCGTTGGTTGCCATCCCCCCACGGGCGTGACCGACGGTTCCTCGGTCGTTTCCACCACGGTCGGTCTGGCGGACGACGGGATCGCTTGTCCGTCGGTTTTCTGCGGGTCGATGTCGTCCGCGACCGCCTGGGCCGCTTCTTTCGATCCGCCGAGGCGCGCGATCACGACCCCCAGGCAGACGACCGTCAACACACCGATAATCGTCAGCCCGATTTTCTTTTCCCTACTCATCACTGGCCTCCGTGCCGCGGATGGTGAAGTCGGAAATGCTCCCCCGAATTTTTGAGAAGGGGTTCAATAGCAAATTTTCCGTTTCGGCGTAAGATCAAACCCGGCGGGCCGCCCGAAGTTTTGCACTGCGGGCGCGGGGGTTTTGGGCCGTTTCGGCAGTCGAGGCGCGGACAGGCTTTTTCGTCAATGCCTCCAAACGGGGGTCGTCGCGAAAGGCCTCCTTAACCCGTCGATCTTCCAGGGAATGGAAGCTGATGATGACCAGCCTCCCCCCCGGGCGGAGGCAGTCGGGCATTCGCCGCAACGCGACTTCCAGCGACTTGAGTTCCTCGTTCACGGCAATGCGCAACGCCTGGAACGTGCGGGTGGCGGGGTCGATTCCCGCTCGACCACCCGGCCCCCGGCCACGAGGAGAACGCGGAACACAGCGGCGGACAAGTTGGGCCAACTGGTCGGCCGTCCTGATCGGCGACTTGCGGCGGCACTCGACCACCGCCCGGGCGATACGCCGGCTACAGCGTTCCTCGCCATACCGATAGATCAGATCCGCCAGATGCGGGGCGCTGAGCCGGTCGAGCAGCCGCCAGGCCGGTTCTCCCGACGTGACATCAAACCGCAAATCGAGCGGCCCGTCCGCATCGAAGCTGAAACCGCGATCCGGGTCGGCCAACTGATCGCTTGAGAGCCCCAGGTCCAGGACGATCCCATCGACGGATTCCACCGCCAGATCGGCGAGTATCTCCGACAGCTCGGCGAAGTTGGCATGGGCCACGGTCACGGGCAGGCCGGCTAATCGTTGCTCGGCGGCCAACAAAGCCTTCTCGTCGCGATCCAAGGCGATCACGCTGCCGGTTTCGGTCACTCGCTGGGCAAGAGCCCGAGTGTGTCCACCGCCGCCCAATGTACCGTCGACGATCACGGCCCCCGCCTCGGGAGCCACCCAGTGGAGGACTTCCTCCAGCATGACGGGGACGTGGACCGGGGACGGATCGGTCAAGGTGGGCCTGAATGGGGTGGAGCTTTGTGAAGTGGATGTCCGCGCGCCGTGCGCGTATTGTACACCACAGCCAAAAAAGCCGGCACCTTCGGCTTGGCGCTTAACGAGTGGATAGAAAAAAGCATCCACCTCGAACACGTCCGTGTGTCCCAAGCAAGGCGGAATGCCGGCGGTCAACTTGTCGGCAAGGACGGTACAAGTGCTTCCGCTCTTCGCAATTCGACCGAGTCCTTCGATCCGAATCCGTGAAGACTCGCTTTGCCCCAATCGCGTGGGGAAAAGGACAGAGACGCCAGCAAGGTGGCCGTGGCTGGCGTCCCTGTCTTCACGCATGGCGAAATGTTTCTATGGGTCAGCCGCCGGTCGTGTGAGCTAATGCGGTCCGTTCAGGGCGGCTTCGGCGATTTCGTCGTAACGGGCCTCCTTCTTCGATAAGTACTCCTCCCACTGGGGGGTATTCCAGATCTCCAGGTGGTCGCGGGCGCCGACCAGCACGATCTCCTTGGTCAGACGTGCCCATTGAGCCAATTCGGCTGGAATTCGCAGCCGGCCCTGTCGATCCAACTCGACCGGCTGGGCTCGTGCATAGAGCAGTCGGGTAAAAGCCCGTACGTCCTGCCCCGCCGGCGAAGCCTGGGCCAGACGTTCGGCCAGACGCTCGAAACTCTCCTCCGTGTAAAGGCCCAAGGACCCGTCCGTGCCCGGCGCAATGTACAGAACCCCGTCTTCTTGGGCGGCCAGCGCCGCTCGGAGACGTTTGGGGATGGCGATCCGCAGCTTCTCATCCAGCGACCGAGCAAAGGTTCCGGTGATCAGCATGCCGTGCCATTTTCTCCCATTTCATCCCACTTGATCCCAAGCATACCCATATCGGACCTCTCGTCAAGCGCGCTTCCCACAGCTTCTCGGCAAGAATTCCGGGCTTCGTCGATTCCGCAATGCCTAGCTTCCGACCACGGGCCGACTTTCGACGATTGGGCTCGGCGCAAGTTGTCCAAAGAATTTTTTTTCGGCTACGGCCGAGGTTCCCCCAGCAGCGATCCCCAAAGCCGCTGGTACCCGCTGACCATGGCGTCGATCGAGAAGCTCTGCTCGACCCGTCGGGCGTTTTCCGCCCCTATTTTCTTGGCCCAGGGTCGGTCCGTGCAGAGCCGGATGAGCTTTTCGGCCAGCATCCGCCGATCGCCGGGCGTGACGATCTGGGGTTCGGCCCTCGGGCCGAGCAACTGGCGGACGCCATGCACGTCGGTGGCCAGCACCGGCAGAGCGCTGGCCATCGCTTCCAGCACGACGTTGGGCATTCCCTCCCACCGCGACGGCAGGACCAGCAGCTCGCTGGCGGCAAGAATCTCCGGAATATCACGGCGAAAACCGGCAAAATGCACTCGGGAGGTGATCCCCCGGCTGTCGCACCACCGGGCCAGTTGCGTCCTCTGCCGTCCCTCGCCCACCAGCAGGAGGTCGTGGTCGGGGAGACGGGGAAGCCAAGTGGGAGCCGTTTTCAACAGCCAACCGACGCCCTTCTGGGGTTCCAGCCGGCCCACCAGTGTGATCAAACGTCGGTCGGGCGCAATGCCCAGCGAGGCCCGGTCAACCGGTGCCACTCCCTGGTATCGCCGCACGTCGATCCCGTTGGGGATGACTATTAGCTTGTCGGCCGGCAGCCGCGTGCGCCGTTGGGAAAACTCGCGAACCCGATCGCTCACGCACACATGGCAGTCGACCCTTCGCTGGGTGAGCCGATCGAGGAGCCGGTGCGAGAAACGGGGCTCGGCCACCCGAATTCCGGAGACCACGCATGGTACTCCCGCCCGTCGCGCGGCCAGACGTCCGACCAGATTGGCGTGAAAGAGGAAGGTCTGGAGGATTTGCGGGCTTTGGCAGACCAGGAGCCGCTCCATCGCCCTCACCACGCGTCGAATCTCCCACCATCGCCTTGCCCCAAGCAGATGAGTCTCCACGCCCGCCTCTTCGAGGAGTGGCAGAAGGGAGTCTTCCGAACGGGCCGGTTGCGGACTCAGGCAGTAGACCACGGGAAAAAAACGGTCTCGATCGAGCCGCGTGGCCAGTTCCACAAACATCCGTTCCGCACCGCCGACCTCCAAATCGGTGATGCCAAGGGCAATCGGGATGGGCCGGCTTTGGGGGGCCATGGGTAGGGACTAGGGGCTAGGGACTGGGG
>JABMRP010001122.1 GCA_013202535.1 Planctomycetota bacterium | reverse complement strand
TTCCCGCGGCGTTCCAATAGAGGTTCGATTTCAGCAGGAAATTGCCGTTGCTCCAGTTGCCGCCCAGCGGCGGTGCCTTGTCGCAATAGATGATGTTCCGTTCGACGGTAAACGACCGGTGCTCCTCCTCCCGGCTGCGGATCAGGTTGCCCCGAGTGGCGGACAGCGCCAACACGTTGTTGCGGACGATGTTGTCCCGGCCGTAGTGCTGATGAAACGCGCCGTCCTTGACCCGGTAGACGACGTTGTTCTCCATGAGAATACCCGTGCTTCCCTCGTCGGTGTACAAACCCCAGCCACCGTAACTGTACGAGAGCACGTCGTGCATCCGGTTGTAGCGCAGCTTGGTGCCGGGCGCAAGGCCCAGGCAGTAGATACCGCCCATGTCGCTGAGTTGTCCCCATCCGAGATGGTGGATGTGGTTGTACTCGACGACGTTGTGATGGGCCGTCGAGGGAGCGTACCCCCAACTCCAACCGACCGAGACGCCCGTATAGAAGAAGTCGCAGACGTCGTTGTGCGTGACCGTGTTGTGCGAGCTGCGCCCGATCCACACGCCGATGCCCGCGTGATAGACGTTGCCGCCGTCGTGGATGAAGCAGTTGTGGACCGTGTTGCGCTCGGCCTGCAGCTCGGGTTCGTTCGGCAAACTTGTTTGTCCTAATCGCACCCCGCCGGCTCCCAGGTCGTGCAGGTGGCATTGCTCGACGCGGTTGTCCTTGCAGCCGTGCTCCAACCACAGGCCGTAACCGCCGGTGTGCGCGATTTCGCATCGCGTAAACCGGCAATGCCGCGCCCCGCGGACAAACACCGTGGCGTCCTTCAGGAACGCGACCGCCTGACCGTCGACGGTCCCTTCCCGGGGCATGGTCCAGGCCGTGTGCCTAAACGAAAGCCCCTCGAATCGCAAATGCTCGACCGGCTTGCCCCCGGCCGGATCGCCCTCGACGTGCAGCAGCACGTGGTGCCGGGCGGCGATCGCCTCGGCGGTGGTCATGTCCTGGCCGGGGCGTGGATAGTACGTCAGCACACCGGTCGTGCGGTCGAGGTGGAATTCGCCGGGCGCGTCGAGCGCCTCGCGGATCGCCTCGACGTAGAACCGTTCCTGGCCCCACCAGGTAAACGGCCAACTGCTCGGGTTGCGGAAGCGGACTTCGTTCTTTTCCGGATCGAGCGACTCGATCAAATGCCGCGAGGTGGTCCACGAGTGATAGGCCACCACCACGGCGTCGTCGAGATGGTTCCATGGTTGAATGTCGTCGCCGGCGAAGCGGAAGCCGACGCGCGTCGACGGATCGCGTCGCGCGGCGTTGCGGTCGCCCAGCGGCTTCAGCGGCCCGGTCATTTGATGTACGTCCGGCGCGTTGGGCGTTCGCGCCGGGATGCACCGCCGCCCATCGACCCAAAGCTGGCGGAAGTACCAGCGGGCGGCCGCCGCCTCGGGAATGGTCGTTTGCCAAAGCGGTCCGCCGTCGACTTGTTTCCAGCCCGAAATCGGTACACCGGCGCCGCTGACCACGGGCGTCTCGCCCGGATAGGCCGCGTAGGTAATCGGGGCATCCTTGCTGCCGGAGTCTTCGCTGGTGAGCTTGAGGGGGGCGTCGATGCGGTAGGTTCCCCCGCGGATCAGCACGCGCACGGGCTGCTCTTTGTCGAGCTCACGCACGGCATCGCGCGCGGCGGAAATCGTGGCAAACGGCCCGTCGCTGCCGTCGGCCTTCGGTTCGGCCAGCCGGCCCGACCAATCGTTGTCGCCGTCGGTGGCGACGTAGAAGTCGGCCGTCTCCTGTTGTGCGGCGGCCGGCGTCGAGACGGCAAGTAGCGGAAACAGCAACAAAACAATTCGCGCGATCGACATAGTGTAGCTCCTTTGTGGATGGAAGTTTTCCCGGTGTTTGCCCCCGGCCCCTCTCCCTGTGGGAAGGGGGAAGCTTTCGTCAACGATCGAAATACTGTGTCAACGGATAAACCTGACGGTTGAGCGAGCGCATGGCGTCGGTCAGGGGTGTGTACAACTCGTAGCGGGCGTTGACGATGCCCTTGTTCGAGTTGCGGTTGGAGGGATCGGCCCGGGTGTCTTGGGGGTCGTTGTCGGCGTATTTGAAATAGTGCCAGCCGACGCAGCCGCGCGACTGGATCAGCCCGAGAACGAAGTTCTGGTAGAAGTAACCCCGCTCCTTCTGCGTGGCGACGGTCCAGCCGGCGCCGGTCAGGTTTTCCATGCCCGAGTCCTGGCCCTTGGCATACCATTCGGTCGCCATGACCGG
>JABMRP010001121.1 GCA_013202535.1 Planctomycetota bacterium | reverse complement strand
CTGGCTCGGCTCTTTCTAGTGCCAGGACTGCAGCTTCCTGCCGATTCGGGTAATCTGACGGCGTGAGCCTCAGCCATTGGTATGCGACTCGGCTCACTTCAAGGGGCGCCAGGGCGATTGCGGTAGCCCGGTACCTGTGGAGAACAGAGAGGACGGGCAGCCAATACGGCCACAGCGGCAGGCGGTCGTGGGTCCGCGCGTAGGTCAGCATCTCGTCGCCATCTTCTGCAAACAACTTCATCAGGCTTGGATTGATCACAGTAGCGACGTGAAGAAAACGAGCCAGGAAATGTCGCAGAAGATCACCACTGTTGGCAGAAAGAGCCGGCCAGAGCTTCTCGAAAGTATGAATCGCGTCGGCCGCAAAGACAATCGATCCCAGAAAGGCATCTCGTGCGGCGGGGCAACTGTCGATGGCTTTCTTCCACTCTGTCGCGCCATCTGAAGACTCAAGCAAGTCTAGTCCAAGAAGCTGAATCGCGCGAAGCCAGCGTGGGTTCAAAACACGGTTTTCGAGGAATGTGGCCAGATTGGACGCATTCGCAAGCAGAACGCGTTGTCTGCTCCAATCCCCGATAAGATCGTGAACGAACGCAAGTGATTCGTCGCGACGACAGCATATGCCAGCTTTCACGAAATCCGGAATCTGATGCGTGGAGACCGGCGAGCATTCAGACAGAGGAGTTAGGAACTCATAGCGATCGGCCTGTCGTTGGGCGAGTGTCATGAGAAAATGAGATCGGTTATCGGGATCCACATCGCCTCGGACAACTTCCATCCAGTACCAATCGATCAGATCAGATTCTCCGACCCAGCCTTCCGCATCAACTGCGTGTCCGCTTCGCTCCCCACGCGCGAGGATGTCGAGTATCTTGGGTTGAACGATGATCATCTTGAGGTGGGGCCTTAGTGCAAGCTGTGCCAGTCGCGGAAACAGTTTCCACACAGGCTTCAGATCGCTATCAGAAGGGTAAGCGATGTGTACCGGGCACCAAGGCATGCTATTCGGGGCCATACGCGAGAGCTGGGCCTCAACCCGTTGCCAAGGCTCGGCCTGGCACGTGGCCAGCAATCGCCACACATCAAAGAGACCGTTGGTCTCAAGAGCATGAAGCAATCGCGCTATCTGCTGAAACGCGGGCTCACCGTGGAGTGCATCCAAACCGTCAAGAACAAGCAACCCTTGCCCCCGTGGGCAGTGGGCCAGGATCTCCGCAAGCGTGTGCGTGAGCCCGAGTCTGGACGGTAGGTCATCGAAATACGCATCGGTGAGAAGCCTGCAATCAAACCACACGATCTCTCTGTTCTTGTGTTCCGATCCCAGCGCGCAGTATGACTTGGCCACTACTGTCTTCCCTGTTCCCGATGGCCCAACAATCACAACGGCCCGCTTCTTCGCGAGCGCAGCTTGGAGTTCGCGCCGGGCATTTTCGCGTGGCAACGAGACCTCGCCGCCGATGGTGTCGGGTATCACGCTAACGTTATCCTGTGAGAAACGACGAAGACGGTCCCAGTCGTGGGCAAAGTCTGGTAACGCTTCTAGGTCATGATGCGCCGCCAGGGCGCACGAGAGGGTTGGCCGGTCAATACTGCCCCCCTCGGTTCGGAATTCGTCGACAATGGCAAGAATGGAGTGCCAAAGTTGCGCGGCTTTATCCTGCGAACGGCGTTCGAGCAACGTACGGCAGCAGCGAATGGCCTCGGCTTCGTCTTTTGAATGCGCGCTATCGAAATCGAACTCCATCGTGGTTAATGAGTGGAGAAGCTGTCCGGTGGCTATGGAGTCAGATCCATATTTGGAAGCAAGCTGTGCCGGGCATCTGAAGCTGGCATACAGAGCGCGTTCAGTCTCAGAGGCTGTCTTCTCCGGCGAGAGCATTGTCGCGTCCAAGTCTGAAGGCGACGTATGGCAAGCTTTTGCCAGAAGGGCATGCAGGGCGGATTTCGGCGGCTCGGGCAGAGGCGAAGTCACGAGGCCAAACACATCGGCGCTTGCGTCGAAACAATCCGTGCCTTCGTGTAGAAGCTGATGCCACCCGTCGGAAACAAACTCGGAAGGTGCTGATCGAGGTGAGAACTGCTGATTGCTCTTTACTGAGAATGCGGCGTGAAATTCCCCTGCCCTAGATCTGAGCGTGAGAACAACGTCGTCAAGAAGCCAGCCGAAACGCTTTCTCTGGAACGCGAGCTCGGTGATTTCAGCGTCGCGGGAGGAAAACGGAACGTTGGCCAGCATCTGAACGGCGAAGTAGGAGCAGACCTTGTTTTCGAACGAGAAGCCTTTGCCGGATGTCTGTTTTGTAGTCGCCGTATTCCTCATTCCCGCACCCATCCCTATGCAACGGTCGCTCCTGTCTCTGTACTCCGAGCCCTGTTGAGTTCCAGAAGCTGTTCGAGTACTGCCACATCCTTCATCTCCGGTGCCCAGTCGTATGCGGCGAACACAGCTTCGTCGAGTTCCCGGTGAGCGAAATCAAGCCATGCAGGCCGCTGGTTGCATAGGGCCGTGAGTGTTCGTTTCTTTAACTTTGAGGCACAGGCCCCGTCTTTCGGCACCATGCGCGAGAATGTCGCGGTGCCGATGCCACGGCTATCGGCCGCCTGCACGTGGCGACGCCACGGGCCACCCACGGATGCGGGAAACTCGACGGCCTTTGCTTTGACCCACTCTTGCGGATAGAGCCAATTCCTGCGGGATTCATCCAATCGACGGGCAGCCTCGGCGATCGCGTTCATTTGAGTATCCGAAGCCACAGGGAAAGGGAAAGTCTCAAAGCATGTGGTGGGGTTGTAGGTGATGTCATTCCCGATCCCGTGCCAGCCACAATTCGCGGCAGTCCATACGGTGTGTGGTCTTGACTGGAGAAGACCAAACACCCACTCTGAGGCCTCGGCAATCGCGATCACTTTTGAATCTGGCAGTACAGAAGCATCGAACCAGACAAAGACCCGATGCTTGGCGACACGTGGGGTGGCGATGTAGTGAGAATGGTCTTGAACCGCCTTTCGGAAATCAGATAGCGTGCGGCCGAGCAGCCACCAGTGTTCACGCCGCCATCGGTCGCTGTTCTCGTCCCGCATAGGTTTGACGGTGGACCGTACGAACTCGAAAGGTTCTTCGTAGAAGCTCGCGTCCCGTTCCGAAGTGCTGGTGCCGAAATCGATAATCCAGCGATTTGTGCTGGTCCGCACAACGTCACTGCCGTTCCGATAGGGCCGGAGAACATCACTGTTCGGTCGCCCGTGGGGATTGACGCCTTGCAGCATTTCGATCGCCTTGTGTTCCTCGATATCGAATGGGCCCACTTTGGTGGTGCCCATGAAGCAACGGTGCGCATTTGATGGTAACCGACTGGCGGTAGTCAGGTCACATCCAGAAGTGAGGTTGGCATTGATCTGCGTGACCTCCCGTCCATCCAGAATTGTCGGCATATCGGAATGCTTATCGGCAAAGCCAACCATGCTGATGCGCGTCGACGCCCCATCTAGAACCCAGTCTCGGTCGGAAACGGCAAAGAACAGTTTTCCCGATTCCTGGATACGCTCCAATACCCGGCGGCCACCGACTTGCCGGATGCCGGTGGTTGCCAAGAGTCCGGCGTGACGGCATCTTCCCTTCTCGATCATGCTTCGTGCCTTCTCAAACCAGTAGCAGCAGAGGTTGGACGAGGCCGGGATTCTGTCTGCGTACAGGCCCCAGAGCTTCTGGCAGTATTCTGCCCCAAGTTCGGAACGCATTCGTTTGTCTCCGAGGAATGGTGGATTGCCGACGATGAAGTCGACTTTGGGCCATTCTGGCTCGGCCGGATTGTCGGGGTCTGACAGATCCATGATCGAATCCATGCATCGGAAGTTCTTTTCCATGGGGCGGAGAATCGGGTCTTGCGCGACGCGGAAGCCGTTAGCGCGGGTCCACTGAAGGAATCCAATCCAGATAACCATTTGCGCCAGGTCATAGGCGTATGGGCTGGTCTCAATACCGTAGAGTTGCCACGGGCCGACGGCGGGAAGGAACCCACCGATGCCAGAATCCATCGAGTAGACGATGACTTCCTTCTCCAAGTCTTTGAGCTTCTGTAGGGTGACGTAGAGGAAGTTGCCAGAGCCACACGCAGGGTCGAGAACCTTGACCCCATGAAGGCGCGTCAAGAACTGGTGCAGAATGAAATCGGCTTGCCCGCGGGCTTTGCGGAGTGTTGCTGCGGACGGTTTCTTCTGTGGTGAACTCTTGTCCGGGTGTTTTTTGCCGGTGGTCAACAGATTCTCGACGATCTGACGGAGTTCTTCCCACTCACGACGAAGCGGCTGCATAACGACTGGGTCAACAAGCGTTTCTATGTCCTCACGACTCGTGTAGTGCGCACCCAGTTGCGAACGTTTTTTCGGGTCCATGCCGCGTTCGAACAAAGTTCCGAAGATCGATGGATCGACGGCTGTCCAATCAAGCTGTGCGGCGGCCTGGATGCTCTGCATCTCGTTGGACGTGAGATCAATGACTGGCTCGTTGTCGAACAGATTCCCGTTGAAGTGGCGGATAGTATCGAGACCAAAGTCGCCGCCTGTCGACATGGCGTTGAAGAGCTGGCCAACTAGTTTGCCAAACCTCCCTGGGTTTCCATCGCTCTTCTCCACGATCCGGGTGAAAACCATCTCGGGAAGTAAGCCGACGTCTTCAGCGAAAAGACAGAAGACGACACGATCAAGGAAATGGGCAGCCGCACGCGCGTCAACACCCCGGTCCCGTATCGACTGGGCAATCTCCCCGAGGCGCTCGGCGGCCTCCGCAGTGATCGCGGTACTGGTTGCGCCTGGCTTCAGTTTCTCGGGAGCATGGAATATGGATTTGAGAATCTCGATGTTGCGGGGTTCGGACAGCGTTGCGAGTGGGAGTTCGTGGATAGTGGTTGCCGTGCTCGTGAAGTTGGTGTGGACGATGATGCGGTCCATGTCGCAGACAACGAGCAGTGGCGGATTTTCCAGTGCTTCGCGGTACTTGAGGAGTTGGTCATAGGCGGCATCAAGATCCTTGTGCTTCCCCTTGTACTCCCAGCCGAAGAAACCCTTCTTCCAGACATCGGCCCAACCGTCACCGCCGCCGTGCTTTGCCGCGCCCTTTTCGAACGTGAAGCACGAACCATCGGGATCGGCTTCGGCAGGAGTCTTGTGGCAAACGACACGGCAGAGATCGAGAAAGTGCTCTTGAGAGGCAGACCGCTCCTTCAGTTCAACGGGTTTCCACTTTACAATGAAGTCTCTGATGTCCATTTGGCAGTTTCCTGAGTTGCTCCATCAGTACCAAGATGATTTACACAACGCCATGCGAAAGTCCAAGAAGGCTTCACAATCGAGCCGGTGGCACATCTGCGCGACAAGTGGTTGCATGTGTTTCAACTCACGATTATGTCAAGGCAGGCCTCCCCCCCGCGGGGCGATTCTGCGAAGAAGCTGTAAGCCGCGGCCAAAGGTCGCGTTGCTCCCACTGAGGCGGGCAGGTGCTCCTGCCCCGCTACGCCACGAACGAGGCGCGGTACTCGGTGGGCTCGATGTGACAGGAATCGCGCGGTGAACCGGGGAGTTCGAACAGCTTCGGTTGGCGGCGGAACGAGAACGGGCGGCAGATCAAGTATCGCTCACGATGGGTCTCCGCAAATTCCAGTTCGTTGGTGGTCAAGAAGAACGGCGTGTATTTCCCGTACCGGGTGGTCTTGACTTCGATGAACCGGTCGGTGTCGTCTGCGTTGTAGGAGTGGATGTCAAAGCCCAGGCCGTCGCCTTGGGTTACGGACACATGTTCGATCCCGTCGGCCAACCGATCCCTACCGGCATGCATAAGTCGGGCCCGCTCGAAGTTCAGCACGAAACGTTCGCCGGCCAGACCCAATGACTGGTTTGCGGCCTCCATCGCAACATAGTCACGGTATCGTCCGTACGACTCACGCGATTCCCGGACTCGCGGCCCGGCATTTTCCAAATCCGGCGGTG
>JABMRP010000111.1 GCA_013202535.1 Planctomycetota bacterium | reverse complement strand
GCCACGCACAGCCACTGCGCCCACCTCGCGGCGGCCCGCGGCGAAGACGTGCGCGTCCTGCAAAACCGCATCGACCAACTCGTCGGCGAAGCGTACGGCCTCGACGAGAGGCTTGGCTGAAGGCCATGGTCATCGTAGCCTGGGGCAACGCCCCAGGACCCCGGTTCGATGCAACACGGTTTGGCCGAAGGCCAAGTATCGAGGGGCGCCGACACCTTGCTCAATCGGTAGAAGTAAAGAAACTATGCGGTCGTCACTTTCGGCGGGGACGCGACTCGGGCACGTCCGCTCCGACGCCCCGGCGCCAATCGGCCAGCGCTTCGTGCAACTGCTCGACCCGATCGGGCATCGCCGCGGCCAGGTCTTTCGCCTCACTCGGATCATCGGCCAGATTGTAGAGTTCCCGGCGGCCGTCATCGAAAAACTCGATCAGCTTCCACGAACCCTGGCGAATGGCTCCGCCGGAACGCCCGCCGAGAAAATGGGGCCGTGCCAGGGGATAGTGCCAGTAGAACGTATCGCGAGAAAGCTCGGCCTGGGAGTCGCGCAGCAACGGCATCAGGGAAACGCCGTCCAGCGATTGCCGCGAGTCGGGTTTCGCGCCCGCGGCCTCCAGCAGCGTGGGATAGAAATCGAGACTGCACACCGGCCGGCGACAGATCGAACCGGGTTGCGCCACGCCGGGCCAGCGGACAATCAGCGGCTCGCGAATGCCGCCTTCGTAGAGCATCGACTTGCCGCCCCGTAGCGGCGCGTTGGAAGTGACGCCCGATTCGCCGCCGTTGTCGGAGGTAAAGATCACAATCGTCCGATCGGTCAGTTTCAACTCGTCCAGCGTCGCGGCGATCATGCCCACGCCCTGGTCGATCGATTCCAGTTGTGCCGCCAGATGCGGGTTGTTCTTGGCGGCCCGGTTGCCCTTGCCGGAGCCGGGGATGGCTTCGTATCGGGCGACCATCTCGGGCTTTCCCACCAAGGCCGTGTGGACCGCGTAGTGGCTCACGTAGAGAAAGAAGGGCCGGTCCTTATTTCGGCGGATGAACTCGACCGCTTCGAGGTTCACCCGATCGACCAGATACTCGCCGGGCAGCCGGGCTTTGATCGCCGGATCGAAATGGTACGGATGAAAATAGCTGCCGCCGCCGATGCCGCGCCGTTCGCTACACATCACCTCGTCGAACCCCTGTTTCGCCGGACCGACCTCTTCGGCCCCGTGATGTGCGTAGCCGGTCAGATGCCACTTGCCGATCATGCCGGTGGCGTAACCGGCCTCCTTGAGCCGCTCGGCAATGGTCACGTGCTCGGCGGGCAGATGCTTGGGGTCGTTGGGGCGCAGGTAATCGGTAATACCCACCCGCGCCGGATACTGGCCGGCCATCAGACTCACCCGATAGGGCGAACAGACCGGCGCGGCCGCGTACGCGTCGGTGAACCGCATCCCCTGCCCCGCCAACCGGTCGAGATGCGGCGTGCGGTTGAACGTATTGCCGTAGCACCCCAACTCGGCCCAACCCAGATCGTCGGCCAGGACGAACACCACGTTAGGGACAGTCGCGGTGTCGTCGCATACTCCTTGGTTTTCGTTACCCAACGACACACACGTCGCGAGAACGGCAAGAACGAGTACAACCGTTCTACGTAGCAAGTGACCCAGCAAACGAGAGGGGTTACGTGGGGCTTCGGCGGGAATCCGCTGCATCTCGATATCTCCTTGCGGTTTGGGGTTCGTTGATGTCGGGCGCAATCAGGCTCGCCCGTCAGTTCAGTATCGGTGTCCGGCGCCTGCGGCTGGGGCGCCAAACGAACCGGCCCAAGATACACCGAGCGAAGCCGCGTCAGTCCTCCAGCAACTCTCGCAAGTCCTGCCCTTCAACGAGCCAGCGGAGGTTGAATCGGGCGACGGCAATGCTCTGGTAGAGTTTCGTCTTGCCTCGCTCGAAAAGCAGATAGACGGTGCCGCCCGGCCCCGCGGCCAACGACGAATACGCGCTGGGGCCCTCATAGACGAGCCGTTTGACCGGCCAGGTTTCGCCCCGATCAAAACTCGCCCAGACGGTCATCCGCACACGCGAGCCGCCCGGGTCGTCCGGCGTGCTAAACAGCAGCACGTCCTTGCCGCCGGTCACTGTAAGCGGCAGCCGCACCAGACCCGCGTTGCAGCCGTAGCTGGGCTTGGTGCCGTACTTGAAGTAAAACGGTTGGCCGACCTCGCGCAGATGCTCGCACACCCGCCAGTCGACGAACATGTTGCCGCCGTCGTGGCTGTAGGCAATGCGCCGGCGGTGGTCGACCGACATGTGGGAGCGGGAGTTGTAGTAGATGGACCCCGTCGAGAGCTCCGCCAACGTTCCCTCCCCGGTTCCGCTTTGCACCGGCGCGGCGGTCTGCCATGTCTTGCCACCGTCGTCGCTGTAGATGGCCGTGTTGTAATTGTACGGCCACCACTCCTGCGCGTTGTTGCCCTCGGGAGGTTGCACCCGGGCGGGCATCAGCAGCCGGCCCTTCTGCTTCCCGTATTGCAGCGTGACGCCGGATTCCGAGCAGGCCGTTTGCGCCGGAACTCCGTCGGTGGCTCCGTGCCCGAGCGGGTTCGGCTTGATGACGATCTCCTCCCGATTCCACGTCTTCCCATGATCGCCGCTTCGCCACAGGTAGCCGCCTTTGGCGCGCACGACCATCACATCGCCGGTATTATCGTCGACGATCGCGCTGCCGCCGGCGTCGTGCCCAACTTCCTGGACCGGGCCGAACGTCTTGCCGCCGTCCTCGCTTCGGCGTAGTACGCGCCCGCTTTTAGCAAACGCCAGGACCGTGCCATCGGCCGCCACCGTGATGTTCGGGATGCGCATCTCCTCGAAAAGGTCCTGCACCTCGAAGACGGGCGTGGTCTCGATATCCGCCGACGGTTCGGCGAGGCACGGGACGGTCGAAACACACCAAGGTACGGCGGCTAGCAAGGCCAGGGCAACGATTTTCATTTGTTTCATGGTTTGATTCCTTTCTCGTGTCTTGTTGAGAGTGCCGCCACTGATGGGCGTGTTGCTACTAATAGTCCCGTCCTCGTCTCTTGTCAAGGACTTGCGTGATTCGCAGGGCTTACGGTTAGAGCGCCGCGGGGCAAAAATGATGTAGTCCTGCACCTCACTCACGACTGACGGCGGTCTGGCCCAATTGTCCCTTCGGTCTCACGAGGAATTCCGAGAACACTACACTTCATTCCGTGTCATCCGTCAGGAGATGAGTGTGGTGTCCGCGGAACTTCTCAAGCAAATGATCCATCACTCGTGCTGGTGATATGCGCCAGTGTAATGGGCAAGAAGTCATTGACCGTCTTCGTCCAGATCATCGTCTGATCGAATGCCGAATTCTCCAATTCCAGAAAGCTCCTCTGGCTGAACAATTCGTGCATGGCACAAGGTAAACGACGTTTGGT
>JABMRP010001120.1 GCA_013202535.1 Planctomycetota bacterium | reverse complement strand
GGATGCCGATGATGGCGATCACCACCAGCAGCTCCACGAGCGTAAAACCACGCGTACGGCGTTTGGACATGATCGCGACCCCAGCAGAAGAGAAGAGCGCCCTTTGCAACCTGGACTATAACGGAAAACGGTCGTTGAATCAAACGCCCCCCATAAGTATGGTCCACTCCGTCGCATCAAAAGTAGTACATGCGGGTGGACTCCGGCGCGGTGGCCGCCTGGCCGCTACTCCGGACCGGCACGTTTAGCCCGTTGTGAGTATTCGCTTCCACCCGTTTCGCGCGAAATATTTGACGTAGCCCAGCGCTGTGGCTATTCTGGAACCATTGATTACGTCCGCGCGCGGGCCGTTCGGCATCGCTGGTGGTATGTAATCACCCTACTACTCGCCGTTTCCTTCGCTTTCTGAACGAGCAGCGAGTCTGTGATCCGATTGCACTTCACGCTTTCACCCGTCATGGGTATTTGGAGAAATGACATGCGAATGCGAATTCCTTTGATCCTCGGATTGTGTGCCTGCTTGGCCGCATGTGCCAGCGTGGCCGGCGCCGCGCTGGTCGTGGCCGACTTCAACGACCTGGCGCCGGGCAGCCTGGATGGCCAGGCCGGCGGAACGGGCTTCACCGGGAATTGGGATGCCGGCACGGGCACGATCAGCGTGATCGGCGGGGACCTGACCTCGGCGCTGTACAACGTGCCGCAGACGGGCACGCCGCAGAGCATTGGCGGCACGCACAGCCAGGGCCGGCAGCAGAACCGCGCCCTGGCCACGCCGATGGTCGGTGAGATCTGGTTCTCCTTCCTGGCCAATAACGCCGATTCCGGCGACCGGTCGGGCGTCACACTGGACAACACCGCTTGGCAAACGAACCAGAAGGGCCAGATCCTCCTGCTGGGCGACGATCTGCGTTTCAACCTCGCCACCGGCGCCGACACGGACGACTATATTCAGACGAACGACGTGCTGACGCTTGGGCAAACGGCGCTGGTCGTCGGCAAGCTGACCGTGCAGGGAGGCAACGACTCGCTGGAACTCTGGGTCGAGCCGGATCTGGCCGGCGACTCGGACATCGCCAACCACACGCCCGCCCTGAGCACGACCGCCTTCGACTTGGGGGCCGACCTGACCCGTGTCGGCGCGCTTTCGTATTACTACGGCGCCGGCGCGCCGACCGGAGGCACGGTGGACAACGTCCGTTTCAGCGACACGACGACCGCGTTTGAGGACGTGACCGGTTTCGCGGGTCCCCCTCCTCCCCCCGGCTCGACGACGATTCGCTCCGATATAGCAGATACGCCACAGGACCGCGACCCCGATTACGAGAACATCGTCGGTCGTATAGGATCAGACTTCATGCGAGGGATGTTTGAGTTCGATCTGACGGAACTGGAAACTCAAGGCGTTTTTCCCGGGAGCGTCGATTTCCAGATGACCACTCGCGATGGGTCGGGAGGACAGGGGGGCAACCCGCTGCTGGTCAATCTCTACCAGTACGATTCCGATTTCGTCGAGGCGGCGGCTACGTGGAACGACCCGGACGGCGACGGCAACCCGGCCACGGGCGACACGACCCCCGGCGGCAGCCTGGGCAATATCCTGGCCCAAGTCTCGCTGAACCCGGCGGATCAGGGCACGCAGGTGATCTTCGCCAATAACTCGGCCCTGACTTCGGCGGTCAACAGTGCCCTGGCGTCCGGCGACAAGACCTTGCGTCTGCTGGCCACGCGGGCGTCGGAAGAAGGCAGCGGAAACCACTTCGCCCGCTTCTCCGACGACGATCATCCCACCTTCACCTGGCGGCCCGCGCTGGCCGTGACCGCCGGCGACGAGCCCCCGCCGACGGTCGTCGTGATCGACGACGGATTGAAGGGTCAGGTCAACTCCCGGGTGGCGCTAGAGGGCACCTGGGATTGGCGTCCCGAGTCGGGCACTAGTGAGAAACCCGGTTCGTACATGGACACCGGTTCCCGCTTCGCTTTTGCTGCTGACACTTCGGCCAAAGCAACGTACACTCCCGATCTTCCCACCGACGGCGCATTTCAGGTTGCCCTGAACTGGCCGACGTTTGACTGGTCGAAAGACGTCCTGGTCACGGTGAATCACGCCGGCGGCACGAGCACGTTTGAAATCGATCAGAGCACGCGCGGCGGTTACTGGAACGCCCTGGGGATGTTCGAGTTCGACGCTGGCACGGGTGGAAGCGTCGAGATATCGTATCAAGGTCCCGACATCGGCGCCTCGAACGTAGGCCCCGTGATCGACGCGGTGCGGTTTGCCACCGGTGATTTCGTCCCCGTCACGGCCGCCGCGGCTTATGCCTCGTCGACCCACCCGAGCGGTGGCCGAGGGGCAATTCGAGTGATCGATGGCAGTGGTATGAGTGACACCAACGGCGACCATATCGCCGACACGCATGCGTCGACCAACTACGGGGAAAATGCCAGTTGGATTTCCGACTTGGCCGCGAACAG
>JABMRP010001119.1 GCA_013202535.1 Planctomycetota bacterium | reverse complement strand
AAGCTTGGCCAGTTGATCGGCCAGAGGTTTCAGCCGGCCCGCATCGAGCTTCTGGCCCTCAACCACCTGCTGTTCGAGCATCGCTTCCAGTTGATTCAGTCGCTTCAGATACTCGGGACCCTTGGGATATTTATTCCCGTAGGTATCGGACAGATGGACGATCGCGCGGCGGAGCGGTTCGGCGCCTCCGAAGATGGCGGCCATTTCTTTCTGTTCGCGCTGGAGCCGTTCGCGGGCAATGGCTCGGGCCCGTTCGGCGCGGCGCCGCTGGATCTCCTCCCGGGTGACCATCGGCATGTCGCTCTCGTCGACGAGCACTTCCAGTTCGATCACCGCGGACCAATCGCGGCCACCCTTCTTGGCCGGCTCTCCGGCGGCGACGTTGTAGGTACCCCAGATACGGAACTGCACCCAGTCGACCTTACCCGGCACGATGGGTCCGCCGCGGTCGTCGACAAAGGAGCTATGAAAGCCGCCCCGGTTGCCGCCGATGACTTTGTCGCCGGACGTAAAGGTGGGCTTCTCGGGGAAGGCGGGCTTTTGGCCCGGATTGGCGCTGTTGTCGATCAGTCGAACTTCGTAATCCTGATTGCTTCGGGCGTCGCCGTTGGCGGTGAACATGCCGACTTCGCGAATCGTCCGCGGCTTGCCCAAGTAGAAGGTGAATACCGAGGGCGCCCCGGGTACCTGCACGCGACCGTCGCCCGCCAAGCGGCCCGCTTCGCCGTCGGCGATTCCCTGGGCGTAGCCCACGCCGGGTCCGCCGTTCTCGACGATCTTCACGCCGGGGTGCGTCAGCAGGTTCACGTCGGTCATCTCGCGAATCCGCGCGGCGAGATCGCTAAACGCCTGATCGTTGGCTTCCCAGTGCTTGGTTTGCATGGTCACTTCGGCGCCGGCCGACGCGGCCAACGCGATCAGAAGCACGGCAGCCAGTGCCGCGATCAGACGGGGGGCCTTTTTCCGCATGACGATTCTCCTTGGTTTACGACAGCTTTGGGGTGATTCACAGTCCGCGAGCCACGGGGTTCGGCGGGTAAGCGTTCTGGTGGGATGGCGCGAGCCGCGTGGCGGCGCTGGCAGCCGGCCGCGACCGGAGGTTCTTGACAATTCTAACACCCTCAGCGGCACGGACGCCAGCGGAGTGCTCTAATCTGGGGGATGGAGACCATCCACCGGGGGGTCGCACTACCACTGTGAGGGCTGAATCAATATCCCCCTGTCGAATCGGCCGGCTGACATAATCCCCCACTTGATGAGCTCCCTTGATGGCGCAAGACCATTCCGCTAGAGTACAAACGAAGGGACCCACGGAAGGGAGCGGAAGTGATCCCGGGGAGGCTCCTCTCTTTGCCATGTCTCCCGAGAAGCCCGATTCCACGGGAGGTGCGTCGATGACGGACCCAGGGCCAGGCGGAGATCCGTCGGCAGAATCGGCTGCCGAGGAGTTGCATCGGCTCCGCCGGATCGTCGCGAAGTTGGAAGAGGCCGCCGCCAAGCCACAGGCCACCGAAGAGGCGCTGCGGCAGAGCGAAGAGCGATTCCGGCTTCTCTACGAAAATGCCCCTCTGGGCTACCAGTCGCTCGACGAACACGGTTATCTGATCGAAGTGAACCAGGCGTGGCTCGATCTGCTCGGGTATACGCGCGAGGAAGCGACCGGCCGGTGGTTCGGCGACTTCCTTTCGCCAAGCCAAATCGGGCTTCTCCGCCAGCGATTTCCCCGGTTCAAGCAAGTCGGCGCGATTCACGGCGTCGAGTTCGAGATGGTCCGCAAAGACAGAACTCGCATCATCGTTTCCATCAATGGCCGTATCGGCCTTGACGAAGAGGGCCACTTTCGCCAGACACACTGCGTTCTGCACGACATCACCCGGCGGAAGCGGGCCGAGCGGCAGCGCGAAGAGTTGCTGGAGCAACTGGAGGCAAAGAACACCGAACTGGAGCAATTCGCGTACACCGTTTCGCACGACCTGCGAAGTCCGTTGGTTACGATCAACGGCTATCTCGCCTTGCTGGAGAACGACCTGAACCAGGATGAAGTCGCGGACGCCACGAAGCAAATCGCCACGAAACACATTGCCACGGTGACCGGCGCCACGGAGAAAATGGAGCGGCTGCTGGAAGGACTGCTGGCGTTGTCTCGAATCGGCCGAACGGCGGGCGACCCAACCGACGTGTCCCTGTCGGAGTCGGTCGACGACGCGCTGGCCCTGGTGGCCGGCCCGATCGCCGAGCGCGGCGTGGAGGTGGCCGTCGCCGCCGATCTGCCCACCGTACATGGCGACCGTCTACGGCTGCGCGAGGTGATGCAGAATCTGGTGGAAAACGCCGTGAAGTACATGGGAGATCAACCCCACCCGCGGATCGAAATCGGCGTCCGCTCCGATGGCGACGAACCCGTCTGTTTCGTTCGCGACAACGGCATCGGCATTGCCCCGGAATATCGCGATCAGGTGTTCGGCGTCTTCCGGCAACTCGACAATCGCAACGACGGAACGGGTATCGGTCTGGCCCTGGTCCGGCGCATCATCGAGGTCCACGGCGGCCGCGTCTGGATCGAATCGGAAGGCCCGGGCAAAGGCGCGACGTTTTGCTTTACCGTCGGGGGTAAGGGTGGGCAGCACATTGCCCGGAAGCGGTGAACCCGCAAAGTTTAGCCCCGGCACTCGTGCCCGGCGTTTGGAAGCGAGCGTGCCATGGGCCGCTGGCTAACTCCCGGGAAATCATTGGGGCTATCCACCTAACGTAGCATGGGCCCCCGGCCCGTGTCGTGGCGAGTGAGGCGTTTGGCACGGGCCGGGGGCCCCGGCTACGGTGGCGGCGAGGCCGAAGAAAGGGGCAGGCCTGTTTT
>JABMRP010001118.1 GCA_013202535.1 Planctomycetota bacterium | reverse complement strand
GGCGTTTCTAGTCCGTCTGTTTCCGCCGACGCGGCCGGCGTCTGTTCGGCTCCGTCGTCGTCTTCCAGGACGGTGAAGCTGGGGCCTTCCGCCGGTTCGTCGTCTTCCAGAACCGTGAAGGTGGGGGTTGCGGAAGTGGCGGGCTCCTCGGACGGCGAATCGGGAAACAGCCCGGGAATGGCTAGCGCCAGACGCACTTCGGTCGACCCGACGGGACGCACCTCGATGTTCCGCTTCAGTTTTCCCGAGGCCGCCCAGTCGCGGAGTTTCTGCAACGGGTACGGCCCTCGTTCTTCTCCGCCCAACACGAGATACCACGCCGACTCGGTCATCACAAGTCTCCCGGCTGTTTGAACTCTCGAAGACGTCGCCTGCCATTGTAGCCACTGTACGCCCAGCAAACACTCCAACGGCCGAAATTCGTCGGCAAAGACCGCGTCCGGCCAACATTGTACCGCACGGCTCACTGGGGGGGGGCCTGCTGAGTCGGGGCCGCGAACCGGTCGGCGAGACGCTTGCTGGGGCCGGGCGGCCGATCGTACAATGACCGCATCGGCCGCAATCGAACCGCACGCCCCAGGAGATGGAGAAGCGATGGAAGGTCTACTCGAGCGAATCGCGAAGGCAACCGGCATGGCCGGCGGCTACCTGATCCGCTATCCGGCGATTGCCATCGGCGTGTTGATCGTGCTGCTCGTTCTGTCCAAGCTGCTGCGGCGGAAACGGGCGACGGTCAAGGGCGTCACCGATCTGGCCATCGACGTCATGGCCCTGGGCAACGCGCCGCCTCCGCCGGGTCCGCCCGTGCTGGAATTCTTCAACACGCCGGTCCGTCTGGCCGCGGTCGTGCTGGCCACGGCCGGCCGCGTGCGCGAGTTGCCGCCGCTGGATCAATGGGACGATCTGTTCGACGCGATCGTGCCGGGTCTGGCCGCCGTGGTCAAGACGCACCGGCCGCTGGTTCGTCGCTGGCCCGCCCAGATGAGCACGCGGGGATTCGCCCACACCTTCTTCGGCCACGCCCGACTGCCCGGCGAAGGCGGCAAGGGCACGCCCTGGTCGTCGGCCGCGGGCCTGTTCAAGATCGAAGGCCAACCGATCATGGCCGGCCTGGTACTCCGCACCGAATCGACCAGCAGCCACGCCCAAGAGATCGTCGAAACCGAAGAACAGTGGCTCAGCATGTTGCGCGTAAAGTAGCCCCAAGAAACCACGCCCGGGGGTAGCATCCCCCGGGTCTGCCCCGCCGGAGATCTTGCCGACATGCCACGCTCCGCCGAACAACTCCGCCGCGACGCCCTGCAAATATGGCGGGCCGGTGTCGATGCCGTGGGGTCCGAACGTCTGGTCGGCGAAGCATTGCGCGTCGACGGCTCCACGTTGATCCTCGGCGACGAACCGATCGACCTCGAAGCGATCGGGCGGATCGTCGTCGTGGGGGCCGGCAAAGCGGGCGCGGGAATGGCCGCTGCCGTGGAAGAGGCGCTGGGCGAGCGATGGTCGCAGCGCAAGCAACTCACCGGTTGGGTCAACGTGCCGGAAGATTGCCTCCGCTCACTCCATGACATTCACCTCCACGCGGCCCGGCCCGCGGGCGTCAACGAACCAACGCCCGACGGTGTGCAGGGAGCCGCCGAGATTCTCCGCTTAGTTGAATCACTGCGGCCGCAAGATCTCTGCCTGTGTCTCATCTCCGGCGGAGGGTCGGCCTTGTTGCCCGCGCCGGTCGATGGGATCACGCTGGCCGACAAGGCGGCTGTCACCCGGCATCTCAGCGGCGCCGGCGCCAATATCGAGCAGCTCAACGCGGTCCGCAAGCAGCTCAGCCGCATCAAGGGCGGCGGCTTGATGCGCGCGTGTCGC
Organism: Planctomycetota bacterium; assembly: GCA_013202535.1. Taxonomy (GTDB): domain Bacteria; phylum Planctomycetota; class Planctomycetia; order Pirellulales; family Thermoguttaceae; genus JABMRP01. The sequence goes on along the minus strand of JABMRP010001118.1, from coordinate 4,855 downwards.
GCCGGGCGGCTTGTTACGATGATCATCTCTGATGTGTTGGGCGATCCGCTGGACGTGATCGCCTCGGGACCCACGGTCGAAGATTCCTCCACGCCGCAAGCCGCCCTGGAAGTGCTCGACCGATTCGACGCGCGATCGGCCGGAATTTCGCCCGCCGTTTTCGCCTTCCTCCGGCGGAAACAACAAGACGAGGCGAAAGCCGAGCCGTCGCCGCAGTCGTGCCGTGCGACCAATCTGGTGATCGGCAACAATGCCGTGGCCGTCGACTCCGCGGGAATCGAAGCCGAGCGGCTTGGCTATTCACACGCCATGGTCTGCGCCCGGCAATCGGAAGGTGCGGCCGAGGAGATCGGTCGTCATCTGGCCGACATGGCCCGGCGGATGCGTGTTGGAGATGGCCCCGACTGCCTGATCACCGGCGGCGAACCGGTGGTCGAACTGGTCCCCTCGGCCCAACGCGGTTTGGGCGGCCGCAACCAGCAACTCGTACTGGCCGCGGCCGAACAGCTCGGACTCGACGGGGCCCAAGGCATCGCCCTGCTTTCCGGCGGCACCGACGGCGAAGACGGACCGACCGACGCCGCCGGCGCGGTGCTCGACGCATCGATCCTGCAAGCGGCCGCCGACGCGCGGCTGGAGCCGGCCGATTACCTCGCCCGAAACGACGCCTACCATTTCTTCGATCCCACAGGCGGGCTGATCCGCACGGGCCCCACGCACACCAACGTCTGTGATGTCCGCGTCGTGGTCGTCGATCGGGTGCGGGATTCGGGGTGACCGACCCGACGTGAGGTTACGGCTCCACGCGGCGGCGAGCGTAGACTCGATCGGCCGGGCTGAGCTTGTCCAGCGGAACGGTAATGATCGTGCCGTCGGATTTCTTCAACCGCACCTTGCCCTCGGCCGTATCGACGAAGACGGCCCGTAATCGGTGTTCGCCCGAGCCGTCCGTCCAAGTACGCAGCACCGGCGGTGGCAGACTCGGCCGCGCCTGGCCCGGAGGAACGTCGAAGCGAACGTAGCGCGAGAACGGCGCACTGGTGAGCTGCCCGTCGCCGGCGTAGATCTCGCATTTCACCCGACTGCCCGGCGCGACCGTTCCGGCGGGCAGATAGTCGAGGTGGGTGACCGAAACGACGTCGCGAAGCACCCGACCGTCCAGCGACCAGACGTAGCGATACCGCACGCGGTCGAGGTTCGGATCGGGCATCACCTCGGGCATCGCCACCCGGCAGGCAACGAACCGATCAGCTCGGGCAGCGGCGGGGATGATCACCGCGTCAGGCCGGCTCGGCGCGCGGTTCTTCGGCTCGGCGGACCGCGCGGAGACGACGTCCACGGAAAACTCCGCCACCGGGCTGCCGTCCTCCCACACCCGCACGGTCCACCGCCCGGGCGAAAACGGCGCGTCGCCCAATTGCCACCACGAATAGGAAACGTTGAACTCCTCTTCCAGCGATTGATCCCACGCCCACAGTTCCTTTCCCGTGGGTCCGAGCAACTGCCACCGGCGGGTACGGGCCGCTTGCTGATTTAGCCCGATCAGCCAAGCCTTGATGTCTCGGGTTCCCATACGGACACAAGGAAGCCGGGGCGTGGCGTTTGGCGGTCTCTTGGGTTCGACGAAAAACCCGGCGTCGACGATCACCGGCGGATACTGGTTCTTGGGCTGTTCGACCCAGCGCGAGGCGGCCGGATTTCCGGGTCCTTGAAAAGGGTCGATGTAGCGGCCGTTCTCGCCACACTCGAAGTGCAAGTGGGGCCACGCCGAATCGCCCGAGCTACCCACCAGGGCGATCTGCTGTCCCGTTCGCACCACCTGGCCGACGCGGACCACCATCGAGCCCTTCCGCAAATGGCCGTAGCGCGTGACGCGGCCGCCGCCGTGGTCGATTTTCACGTAGTTGCCCGGCCGATTCTTCTGGTTGACCGTCTCGCGATCGAAATGGCCGTCGACGACCCCGGCCACGCGTCCCGGCGCCACGGCGACGACGGGGACACCGATGTCCATTTCCGTGAAACGGGGCACTCCCATGTCGGTTCCCTTGTGGCCGTCGTAGGCGCGATCGCCGCCAAGGTAGTCTCGCGATTGCCCGGGGGCCGGATCGTTATCGAACAACGGGTCGAAGTAGAAATCCACGCCCGGCACCCCCGCAATCGGCAGCACCTCGATCCACGGTTCGGCCAGCGATGGGGCCGGGCCGGCCATGGCAAAGCAGGCCCAAACGGCGGCGCATACGCCCCGCGCCCAAACGTGTCGCAACCGATTCCTCGCCCTCAATCGCCACTTCATCGCTGTCTCTCCTGAATAGCCCCACATGCTCGGCGAGGCGACTGCCCCCTCAAATTATAGGGTGGTCTTCATTCAGTACACACACTTTCGGGGGGGCTTTGCATGGGGAGATCGATGAAGATCGCTCGCTTAAGGGATCAATTCCTCGGAAAATCCTTGCCCTCGGCCCTCTCTCCTGACTATCATAAACGCATAGGTTTCAATTGACCATAACGCGGAAGGTGAGCGAGCGTATTCTTCGCCGCGTTCCACGATCCCGGACGGGCGCTGCCTGTTCTCTATCTGAGGTGTACCCCCATGAAGACACTTGTCTCGGTTGGCTTTTTGGTTTCCGTTCTTGTATTCGCGTTTCTTGCCACGAGTGTGCCAGCCGCTGTGATCGGCCACTGGATGCTCGACGAAACGGTCAACCCGTCGGGCGGTACGACCGCCGTCGACTCGTCGGTCAACGGCCTCAACGGCACCTATCAACCGCTCGGCGGACCGGGGCCCGTGGTGGGTATTCCCGGTGCGACGCCGACGACCGGCACGGCGGCCGACTTCAACGGCGGGGCCGATGAAATCTTCCTGGCCAGTCCGGCGGCGCTGAAAATGGCCAACGACTTCACCATCACCGCATGGGTCAACCCGGACGTGGTCAGCGGCGTACAGCGGGTGTTCAGCCAGTACCCGGCCGGCGGTATCGGGTACGGTTTCGGCCTATCCGGAGACGATCTGCGGTTCACGACCTACGGAATCCAAGACTACAACACCGGCACGATCAACATGCCCACCGACCATTGGTCGCACATCGCGCTTACCTTCGACTCCAACAACGACGCGACCTTCTTCGTCAACGGCCAACCGCGCCAGACTATCACCGGCGGCGCGGGGGCCAATATCGGCAACAACAATTTCTTCATCGGATCGTTTGGCACGGGAGAGCGATTCAACGGCCAGATTGACGACGTGCAGGTACACACTGGGGTCCTGTCGCAACCGCAGATCCAGCAGATTGCCGGCCCCGTGCGGATCGGCCATTGGAAGTTGGACGAGACCGCCAGCCCCTCGGGCAATACGCCCGCGGCCGACTCGTCGGGCAACAACCTCAACGGCACCTACCAACCGCTCGCCGGGCCGGGGCCCGTGGTGGGCATTCCCGGTGCAACGCCGACGACCGGCACGGCGGCCGATTTCAACGGAGGTGCCGACGAAATCTTTCTGGGCAGTCCCGCCGATCTGAAAATGGGTAACAACTTTACCATCGCCGCGTGGATCAACCCCGACGCCATCGGCGGCGTGCAACGGGTGTTCAGCCAATATCCGGCCGGCGGTATCGGGTACGGTTTTGGTCTGACCGGAGACGATCTGCGGCTCACGACCTACGGGGTCCAGGACTACAACACCAACACAATCAACGTGCCCACCGACCACTGGACCCACGTAGCGGTCGCCTTTGACGAGAACAACGATGCCACCTTCTTCGTCAACGGCCAGCCCCGGCAAACGATTACCGGCGCCAATCCCGCCAATATCGGCAACAACAACTTCTTCATCGGTGCTACGGGCGCGGCCGAGCGGTTCAACGGCCAGATCGACGACGTCCAGGTTTACACGGGAACGCTCTCCCAACCGGAAATCCAACAACTGGCCGGCCCCGTGCTGATCGGCCATTGGGCTTTGGACGAACGCGGAAACCCGTCCGGCAATACGCCCGCGGCCGATTCGTCGGGCAATAACCTCAACGGCACCTACCAACCGCTCGCCGGACCGGGGCCCGTGCTCGGTGTTTCTGGCGCCACGCAAAACACGGGCACGGCGGCCGATTTCAACGGCGGTGCCGACGAAATCTTCTTGGGTAGTCCCGGCGATCTGAAGATGGGCAATAACTTCACCATCGCCGCGTGGATCAATCCCGACGAAATCGGCGGCGTGCAGCGGGTGTTTAGCCAGTACCCGGCCGGCGGTATCGGCTACGGTTTCGGCCTGGTCGGAGACGATCTGCGATTCACGATCTACGGGCGGCTGGACTACAACACCAGTTCGGTCGACATCCCCACCGACGAGTGGACGCACGTGGCCGTGATCTTCGACGAGAACAACGACGCTTCCTTCTTCGTCGGCGGCGAGTGGGTGGAGACCATCGCCGGCTCGCTTCCCGCCAACATCGGCAACAATAACTTCTTCATCGGGTCGTTCGGCACCGGAGAGCGGTTCAACGGCCAACTCGACGACGTGCGCGTTTACACCGGGGCGCTGAGCGAGGAGCAATTGCGAGAACTGGCCTTCCAACCGGTTCCCGAGCCGTCGACCGTCGTGTTGCTCGCCCTGGGCATCCTCGCCCTGCTGCCGCTGAGGCGGCGAAGGCAGGCAGCCTGATCATTCGTCCGTGCAGGCGTTTTTCCGATCGCGGAAAGAGCCGTCTCCGATGCCCACCGGCAGATCGGCCCAGCGGATCGTTTGGCTGGGGTACTTCATCGCGACCTTCTGGCAGGAAACCCAGAGCAGTTCGCGGGCTTGCGCGACCCGGACCAAACGATGTCCCACTCGTCCACAATCTTTGAGCGTCAGGCGGTTCTTGCC